>CALIIC010000039.1 GCA_938020445.1 uncultured Flavobacteriaceae bacterium
ACCGAGTAATTTTCAATAATGAACATAAGAAATTGGTATTAGGTTGATTAGTAGCACAAGTAATATTTGCACAAACGTTTGTGCTAAAATATCAAACTACCCTTACATATCAAAACGGATTTCTTGAAACAAAAAAATCCAGAAGTGGTCATAAGGTAAAAAAGTACTTTTTTTGGTTAAAAGGTCTGAGTACCCGAACGTGTTGAGTTATGGTAGCCAAAACATAAAAGCTGCAAATGACATTCAATATGAAGTGGTCAAAACAGCACTTTATCCCTTTATAACACCTGAAAATATTATCTTTAATTCAGTTTCATTTCAAAGAAATCTAAAAGCATTAGTCATGCTAAAATTCGTGCTCATACTCATTTTACTCTCCACACTCTCTTGTGCGAACAAGAACAAATCAGAAAGGGCCACAAACACTTCTCAGAAAACTGAAAATTTAATTGCTGTTTTAGATACGATCTGGCAAACAGAACAAACCCCCATACGCTTAAGGGACTCTTTGATGGAAATTTATGGTACAGAATCGGAAGAAGCGGCCGTATACCAAAAAATATATCGAAAAAACCACTCCGTAAATATTGAAAAAGTCAAAAAAATACTTCGTGCCAACCAATGGCCAGAGCCAAGTATGATTGGAGACCAAGGCAATATAACGATCTGCAACGTGCTGCAACATGCCGATCAAGAAACCCGGGAATCTTATATACCACTAATGCGCCAGGCAGTGCTGAACAAAAAACTGGCTCCCCGCTACCTGGTTCGTGCCGAAGATAGGATTGCTACCGATAAGGGGGAATTACAACGCTATGGCGGACAAATGAAATACTACCCTGAAACTAAAAGCTTCAATGTTTGGCCTGTTTATGATCCTGCGAATGTTGACAAAAGACGCGCCGAAATTGGATTGGGGCCAATAGCGGTATTCCTAAAAAGTAGATTTGATTTTGAATGGAATCTTGAGGAACAAATACAAAGAACACTGTTATTTGAAAGGGAACAACATAAAACTAAACAGATAAACAACAACACCAAATAACAACAATTACAAGGTATAAGTTAACATGAAACGCTGAATTGCTCATTTCAATTTGCTAAATTGAGTACTCAAATGCCAATTACATCAAACTCACATAAATACCTGACCCTTGAAATTTGAAACACATACACTAGCAAAGCCGCTATCGGATTATATCGAATCAATTTTTCATTTTGAAGGATTCCAACCGGATCATTCTATAGAAAGAGTAGTTCCCACCGGTCATATATTTATCATCTTTGAACTTGATGGTTTTGAAAGAAAAACATTTGATAATGCGACTTTGAAGAAGAACGGCAGCTATACGAAAGTTTGGGTTTCCGGAAATCATAGCAACCACCTTTCCATTTCAGCACATCAAAATTCTGAAATGTTGGTCATCCAATTAAAACCTACAGGGTTTTATCCCATCATAAACCAATCCGCCATAGAATTGTCCGATAAAGTCCTAAACGCCCAAGAAATATTTGGCCCGATTATCTTAGAACTCAGAGCACAGCTATTGCATCAAAAAGCGATTATCGATAAATTCAAAATTATTGAGGATTGGTTGTTAACAAGACTCGACATCTCAAAGACGCCCAGTAGCGAGCTTGTTGAAGTGTTACAACAACTACAACTACAGCCTTTTAGTAATCATACCAACATAATTTCAGGATACCCGAAGACGCAAAAGCACTTGATTAATCAATTTAAAACCTATTTTGGCCTCACTCCAAAGGTTTTTCACAGGATTTATAGATTTAATGAAATACTAAAACAAATCCATAATGAAAAAGAATTACTTTGGTCACAAATTGCCCATGGTTTTGGCTATGCAGACCAGTCACATTTTATAAAAGAGTTCAAAGAATTTTCAGGATTTAACCCACAAGAGTTTATTAAATCGGAGTATCATAAAGACGAACCTAATTTTTTCCCTTTGGATCGAAAAGGTTAATTTTTTACTATCCCGATGATGTTGAGTTTCATTAATTTGACCTATTAATACATCGAGAATTATGAAAAAAGTAGCACTATACCTTATCTTCTTATTCGTTCCGTTGCTGCTAATCGGGCAAAAGTCTGCTACCACAATTCAGAAAAGAATCACTTCTGTGGTAGATTCTACCGATACCAGTAATATGGTTTTAAAACAATCTTTTGAAGTTAATGTCTCCCTAGATTCGGTCTGGAATGCCTATACCACTAAAAAAGGGTGGGAAAATTGGGCAACTTCCATTGCTGAAATCGATTTTAAAGTGAACGGTATTATTAAAACCAATTACAATAAGAATGGCAAAATTGGCGATGAAGCTACCATTACATTACATATCATTAATTACATTCCAAGGGAGATGATAACGCTCCAGGCCGAACTCACTAAAAACTTTCCAGACTTCATGAAAGAAGATGAAAAAGAGTTATTCAATATAGTCGTTTTTGAAGAAGTGAATCCGGTAAAAACGAAAGTAATCTCGTATGGTATAGGCTATAAAAACAATGAAAAATACAGGTCTTTGATGAAATTTTTCATTCAAGGAAATGAACAATCATACAAGAACCTTATTGCGTATTTAGAAACAGGAAAACCATCGATAAACTATTAAACTATGGACAAAGCTTTGCAAACAATGATCAATAACATGCCAGAGAAGACTGGAAAATCGTTGGACGAATGGAAACAGCTTTTAAAGGGAAAAGCTTTTTCCAAGCATTCGGAAGGCGTTACCTTTCTAAAAAAGGAGTATAGCGTCACCCATGGCTTTGCGAATACGATTGTAACACTGTCAAAGGAGGAGAACAATACCCCTACCGATCTTGTCGCAAATCAATACAAGGGCAAAGAAAATTTGATGCCTATTTACGAAAAACTGCTATCGGTCGTCAGTGGTTTTGGGAAAGATGTGAAAGTAACCCCTAAAAAAACCGCTGTTAGTATCATTCGAAAAACACAGTTTGCATTGATAAAGCCAGCTACTAAAACAAGGATAGACCTAGGGTTAAAAATAAAAGACAAACCAACAACCGACCGACTCGAAAATTCAGGACCCTTTGGAACCATGTGCTCGCATAGGGTTCAGCTGTCGGATATACAGCAAGTAGATAGTGAATTAACCGAATGGCTGAAAGAAGCATACCTAAAAGCGGACTAAGTATGGCTCATATTTAGACTTATACCAGCATTAAGAGCTTAAAAAACACTAAAAACAGACAGTCCTCAATAGTGGTATTAAATAAGGTACAGGCGTTAAAAACTGCTGTACTACCAAGCCACGCGCACAATTATGAAAGAGATTCTCAGGAACAACCTAGAAAGGAAGGTAACGTTGACAGCAGCCGAATTTGAGCTTTTCTATTCTAAATTTGAATTGATAAACTATAAGAAAAAGGAGCACCTCCTTCATGTAGAAGGTATTTGTGAATCCTATTTTTTTATTGTCAAAGGGGTGGTGAAGAGTTATTACCACGATGAGAAAGCCAAAGAACACATTACAGCATTTGCCATTGAAAACTGGTGGGTCACCGATATAGAAAGCTTTTTTGAAAGACACCCTGCCAAGCTGAACATTCAAGCTTTGGAAGAAACCACTGTGTTAGCGATCAATTACAATGAACTGCAACAAGCCTTAACGAAGATTCCGGTCTTAAATGTCTTTTTCAGAATACAAATGCAAAATATGGTGATGGCACTACAAAGACGGCATCATTTCTATATGAAGTTGAATGGGAAAGAACGATATGACTTCTTGGTGAAAACATTGCCCGATTTTGTACAACGGGTTCCACAGTACATGCTGGCCTCCTACCTTGAACTCACCCCGGAATATTTGAGTGAGCTTCGAAAAAAATCAAACCCTCATTTTTAAGATACCTTAACGAAAAAAGAAAATTCGAATTCAACCTTTGTCACTTTGGCACCTCTAATCCTTAGAAAAAAATAATAAAAATATCTCCCATAACCAGTGGGAATCAATACATACATCAAAACAAGTACCCATGAAGCATTTTGACATTGCTATAAAACCGTTCTTACGACTGCCTATTGGTGCTGCCATCGTCAAAGCTTTTCAATTGGACGCTACCATAGGTTCAATGGCAACGGGAAAAAAGGCAAATATGCTGCTGTTGACCAAAAATCCTTTGGAAGAAATAGAAACCTGTAATACCATAGAAAAAATAATCATCGAAGGCGCGGTAATAGAAAGAAGCGAACTAGCGGTACCCAGAATCAAATAATACGATACCCAAACCAGCTATGAAAGTACTCGATTTCAATATTAAAAGAGGAATTTTTCATTTTGAAATGAATCCGTTCAACGCAACGAAACATGCACATCCCTTGGTGGAGATACTATATGCGATAAACGGCACATTTTCCGTAGAAACAGATTTGGAAAGAAAGGACAACGTGACCTTAGCGGTCATAGATGCGAATGTAAATCACTTGGTCATTTCAGAAGAATGCCAGACCGAGCTTTTAATGGTCGAAAGCCATAGCACCGAACTAGAAGTTTTTTTGTCAGAAAAAGGTATCACCTTTTCCAACGGAGTGTACATAACAAAAGAAACATGCAGAAACGCTGATTTAATAGATGCCATTAAAAAGCGTTCCTATGAAAGAAACCTAAAGCACACAAACGACCAAAGGGTTCAAAACTGTTTGAAAATCATAGAGAGTGAAGATGTACCGTATGACCAACTCATTACACACCTAACATCAAAAGTGTTCTTGTCCCCAAGCAGGCTATCGCATTTATTCAAGGAAAATACCGGTGTATCCTTAAAAAAATACCTGGTTTGGGCACGACTTAAAAAGGCCATACATTTTCTTCTAAACGATCAAACATCCTTTACAGCGGCTGCCTATCAAAGTGGTTTTTATGACCAGTCCCATTTGAGCAATGCCTTTAAACGGTTTTTAGGCGTTCCCCCTTCCGAAGCTTATAATAGCAGAACCTTACAATCTTAAAAAGCTCCGATCGAATACCTTTGTCCTCTTAAAACCAATTCAATCTATAATGAGCAAAGGAATTAGAAAAGTACAAGAAAGTGATGTAGACGCATTGAAAGCGGTACTTGTATCAAGTGAACTGTTTCCTGCAGATTTGCTGGACGCTATGATTGCCGATTACTTCGTAAATGAATCCTCAAAAGATATTTGGTTTACCGCATTGCACAATGAAACTCCCATAGCAATAGGTTACTGTGCGCCCGAGCGGCTTACCGAAGGCACCTACAATTTATATGCGATTGCAGTTCACAAAGACTTTCAAGGCAAGGGAATCGGAAAAAAAATGATGGCTTACATTGAGCATGTATTGCGAAAAAATGGGAATCGGATCCTACTGGTAGAAACTTCTGGAAAAGCAGCATTTGAGCTTACAAGGACCTTTTATCACAAGTGTCACTATACCGAGCAAGCCATTATTCCTGAATTTTATGATAAGGATGACGATAAAGTAGTGTTCTGGAAACGGTTGTAAAACAAAAATTCCAGAACCGTCCCTAATCAAGAACATGAAAAGAAGCGTATTCATTTATTTATTACCTTAGAACTAGGATGGCTGCGTTATCCCTATGGATTGTATTCTTTTAGATAGAAGGGTCGATCATGAACACTACGCAATTGAATAATTCTTCAAATGAAAAATCGGACACTTTTTATATTGCTAACGGTAGTTGCATTTCTAACAATTGGGTGTAAACCTTCAGATGATAAAAATAAAATGGAACAATGGAAGGCCGAAATTGTGACCGTTGAAAAAGAGTTTAATGATATGGCCCAGGAAAAAGGCCTTGTTGAAGCATTTGCTTATTTCGCAGCTGATGACGGAGTTATCAAGAGAAACAGAAAAGTGGTACAGGGAAAAGCTGCGATCAGAGATTGGTATGCGAATGATGTTCGGCCGAATGAAACCCTTACCTGGAAACCTACTTTTGTAGATGTTAGTAACTCTGGGGATTTAGCATACACCTATGGTGATTTTATTTTCACATCAGTAGACTCTGTTGGCGTAAAAAAAGAAAATAAAGGTATTTTTCATACCGTCTGGAAAAGACAGGCGGACGATAGCTGGAAATTCGTATGGGACTGATCAAATTTCCAAAGCGATATGTACTTTTTGAAGGTAAAGGACAAACTTAAATTAGTGGCTATGTATATATTTAAAAAATTGACCGGAGCATTCGCGGTGTTGACACTTTTTCTGTGTTCCTGTCATACGCCCAAAGCATCTAACGCTGGCTGGCAAAAGGTTTTTCAAAATAGCGCTGAAGGAAAAGTTATCTTTGGTGATAAATCGGCGCTCCTTGATGCAGTACGTTTGGGGTACCCCATACGAATTGGTTGGGGCAGCAATCGCGTGGAACATGTAGCCGATGCTGAATTTCTTACAATTTTCGAAGGAGAAGAGGTTTTTGCTCAAATTGAGACCATCGTTGGGCAAGCCCCCCGAATTGACAATGATTCGTTGAAGATACGGTTTAGAACGCAAAATCACTGGACCAAAATAGCGGGTACCAATGGGTATTCTACCGGGCTTATGACCGACTATTTACACGATAGTATTGCGGGTGGCGGTACGGACAGGTACACGGCAACGACTTGGTATGTGCTGTACCCAAATCACCGATTAGATATAGAAGCCCGGCCATTATGGAGAAAGGAATCTCCCAATTGGGAAAAGTGGCAAAAAATAGAAGAATAAACAGTGTCATCATATTCCCAATCAATTACCCTATAGCAATCAATTAATGGAGATAATCAATTTACCGGACGCCTTATCCCTTGCTTCTGCCAATAATTTTAGTGTATTCGATTATAAAGCCTCTCAGGAAAGCATCAGACAAATGGTGGCTCTAAAACATAATACCTTTAGTTTCTTACTTGAGGGCAGCAAAGAGGTGTTTTCGGATAAAACAGTGGTTTCCATCCAAAACTCGGACTTTTTGCTAATGAAAGCGGGGCATTGTTTGATGACAGAGAAGCTTCCCAATCCCAACTCGGATTATCGGAGTCTTTTGTTTTTCTTCTCGACAGATGCACTTTTGGCATTCGCACAAAAGCATGCAATACGAACTGCAAAAGAAACAAACCAAGAGTCGGTATACGCTTTCAAATACGATACCTATCTAAAATCATTTGTAAAAGGATTGGTTGATGTTGAAAAACTGGACCCTAAAATTCAATCAAAACTGCTAGCGGTAAAGTTTGAAGAACTATTACTGTACTTGGTCGAGACCAATAGCACGGGTTTTTTCGACTCCCTTTTGTCGAGTTCCACTACGCAAGAGTTGCAACATTTTGTTCAAATTGTAGAAACGAATAAACTAAACAAACTAACGTTAAAAGAATTGTCTTTTCTAGCCCATATGAGCCTTTCGACCTTCAAACGAACGTTTGAAAAACACTTTCAATGTTCCCCCAGCAAGTGGTTCCAGGAAAAAAGACTGGAACACGCCGCCTTTTTATTAAAAAATAAGTCCAAACGCGCATCAGATATATTTGAAGAAATTGGATATGAAACCCTTTCGAATTTTATTCATGCTTTTAAGAGAAAATTCGGAGCCACCCCAAAACAATATCAAAACACTTGAACTTTTAGAAATACTTTTTGAACTGAATCGAACACAAAATTTTCAGCATACTACCCTATTTTTGTGACAATAATTCAAAACAGATATCATGAAAAAATCACGTATTATTTTTGCCTTGTTGGCGATGGTCTCAGGTAGCCTATTCGCTCAAAACACCTTTACGCTTACCAGTGCAGACCTGGGTGGGGAAGCCACCATAAATGAAGAATTTAACGGATTTGGATGCACGGGAGAAAATACTTCTCCCCAACTATCATGGAAAAATGCGCCAGAGGGAACCAAAAGTTTCGCAGTTACCATGTATGACCCAGATGCTCCCACAGGCAGTGGTTGGTGGCATTGGCTGGTATTCGATATTCCCGCGGAAACGAATGAATTGGCAGCGGGCGCAGGTGATGTTACACGAAACTTAATACCCGAAGGAGCCATTCAAAGCCTTACCGATTATGGAGCAAAAGGGTATGGCGGTCCATGCCCTCCTCCAGGTCACGGGCTTCACCAATACATCATTACCGTATATGCATTGAAGACCGCCGAATTGGGGCTTGATGAAAACGCGAATGCAGCGGTCGTGGGGTATTATCTTTGGAACAACACCATAGCAAAAGCCAGTATTATCACCTACTATCAGCGAGCAAAGGAATAGAGGTCGGGAAGTTATATTCAAATACATAACAGGAGCGCAATTCATATAGAATTGCGCTTTTTTTGTTCATTTTCATACCTTTAAAGCAGTTGTGCAACCACTTCTGTCAAAAACAATACCGGACAATGAAACAACCAACATACCTTCCATTCTTTATCGGTCCCAGACGAAAGGGAACACTCCTTTTTCTGTTCCTAATTTTACAGCTAAGTTGTACAGAAAAGAAAAACATAGGAGCCGAGCCTACAAAACGGTTCGCCACCGAATTGGCACAGCTAAAAGAATACTACAAAATACCAGGAATGGCAACCGTCGTTGAAAAGGACGGCAAGGTTCTATATGAAAATTATTTAGGTACGGCAGATATTACCACACATAGCAAGCTAGATTCTACCGTGCATTTTCCCATTGCTTCCCTAACGAAGATATTTTCCGGGATCTTAACACTACGGATGGAGGAACAAGGAAAAGTTGATTTAGATACCCCTGTTAAAAACTACCTTCCTGCTGTGAACCTTCCCGATTCGGTTTTGGTGAAACACCTCCTGTCCCATACTTCTCAAGGGGAAATTGGCAAGCAATTCTACTATAGCTCAAGGTTTGGGCTTTTAACCCAATTACTTGAAAAAGCGACCGCCAAATCTTTTGCCGATGTAATGCAGGAGGAGATTTTCACCCCGCTACAACTGCAAAACACATTTCTATTAAAAGATTCGATCCAACTCCTAAACTCTGGAAAAAAGCTTGCCTCACCCCACCGTTTGGAGGAAGATGTAGAAAAAGGCGCTATTGAGTATGGCTATTCCGCATCCGCCGGAATTGTATCAAACCTAAGGGATTTGTTAAAAGTAAGTCACGCACTAGATTCAGATGTACTACTGACCGCTGCAAATAGAAAAAAGATGGCCTCCCCTTTTAAGGAGAACCTACCGTACGGCTATGGCATTTTTAGTCAGAAAATTGAGGGAATCACCGTTTTATGGGCGTATGGGCAGTACGATTGCTATGCAAGCCTGTTCGTGAAAATACCCTCTAAAAATTACACCCTTGTCGTGTTGGCAAACAACAATTTAATGAGCGATGCGGCACGCTTAATTTATGGAGATGTAACATCTTCGCTATTTGCTATGAGTTTTTTAAAGAATTTTATTCTTGATATCCCGGAAACGGTATTGATAAATCATCCTGATTCGATAAATTCCAATCAGCCTAAGTACCCCGAATTCCATCAGAAACTGTTATTGGCACAGGCCCTTTCAGAGTCTTTTATGGCTCGTTATGAACCCGAGAGACATGTTACTAGTGCCGCCTTGCTGGAAAGCGTTTTTCAACAAGACCCCAACTACCTTGCGTATGCTGACTTAAATCTTTTGCACAACCTATCTTTTCTAAAAGATGTCGCCTTTTACATGGATTTAGGTGAATTTGATACCTTTGATGTTCCTCTGCAACAAATAGGCAACAAACTAGTACGAGATGCTCCAAACAATCCGTATGCGCATGCCTACCTAGGAACCTTTTACGATAGAAAAGGAGCTATTGAGAAAGCGGAATACCACTTTAAGGCCATTGTAGAGAATGAAAATTTCTCAAGAAACTGGTATACTGTAGAAGCCGAAAATTGGTTAAAACAAGGGACGGAATAAGTTTAATAATACTCGTAAATACACCTTCAAACAAGCACGTCAAAAGAGATTATTTTATGAAATTTCTGTATTTTAGGCTATCCTAATTGACAAAAAAGATCTTCTAACTTCTAAAAGAACACCTATGAACACTACCTTGAGAAACATTTTGGCTGTTATTGCCGGTATTTTTGTTGGAAGCATCGTCAATATGGGAATTGTAAACCTTAGCGGAGCTCTTATACCCCCACCAGATGGGGTAGACATGAGCGATATGGAAAGTATGAAAGCGTCTTTTCATTTATTTGAACCCCGTCATTTTATCCTTCCCTTTGTAGCGCATGCCTTGGGAACCCTTGTAGGTGCGTATGTCGCGGGGCGAATAGCTTTTAACCATAAAATGAAGTTCGCCCTGAGCATCGGAGGATTCTTTCTGATAGGCGGCCTCACAATGGTCCTAATGCTTCCCTCCCCGATTTGGTTTGCCCTATTGGATCTAAGCTGTGCCTATATTCCCATGGCATGGCTGGGCGGAAAGCTGGCTTCAGGCCGAATAACAAAATAATCATACAACGGAAGCGCCTTAGTTGCATGTGATTGAACCTACAGCTTGTTAGTGCAATACAATGATGAATTTCACTTAAAATGGTGGATGTGACCGCAGTGTTATTGGGTTCAACTGAAGCAAATTCAAACCAAACAGCTATCAATCTTTCAAAAGTAACCGCGCTGTACTCAATTGCAAAAAAAATCACGAAACCTATAACATCCTAATTGAGAAAGAAGCCTATTTGTATGCAATACTGCTCTAATTCTTTTTTTACCGTATACCCAGCAGTAACAGCCATCGAAATATTAGCTTATTTAAAATATAGTTTTCCAAGTAAGTGGAATTATATTTTTTGGCAATGCACGGAATAGTCCCTTACCGCTATTTTTGGTTTCATGAGATGACAATAGTAACTTTAAACTTAAATTGCGTTAATGAAGAATACTATTTCTGAAAGAATTGCCGACTTTCTTAAAGACTTTCCACCTTTCAACGAACTGCATGCGATAGACCTAGGTAAATTTTCGACCGAAGTTGTTATTTGTTACAAAGAAAAAGGTGAAACCGTATTCGAGCTTGATGAAGCGCCCCATTCGCATTTTTACGTGGTACATAAAGGCGCTATCCTCTTAAATAAAAATTCGGATGAAACCATTATTGACCTCTGTGATGAAGGGGACATCTTTGGGTTACGCCCTCTTATGGCAAACGAGACATACAAAATGCGGGCAACTGCCTATGAAGATAGTATACTCTATGCAATACCTATAGCTGCCTTTAGGCCACTGGCACAGACCTATGAGGAAGTGGGTAATTTTTTGATTGAGAGCTTTGCCTCCAATACAAGGAACCCATATTCAAAAAAGCATCAGGGAAAGTTATACGCCGAGCCTAGCGGTGCCCCTTCAGCTTCGGAACCCGTTTTACTTGATCTACAACCCATTCGTTATTCCAAAAAAATAGTCTCTTGCAGTCCAGAAACATCTATAAAATCGGTGGCGGAGACCATGACTAAAAAACGTGTAGGTTCTATATTGGTCTTAGAAGATAAGCTTCCGGTTGGTATCATAACGGATAAAGACATTCGGAACAAAATTGCAACAGGGATATTTCCGATTTCGGCCACTGCGAACGACATTATGACCTCCCCGGTGATTACGTATACCAAGAACATAACCATCGCCCAGGCGCAAATGGCGATGATGAAAAGCAATATTAGTCACCTATGCCTCACCAAAGACGGAACCACCAATTCTGAAACCGTCGGTATCCTTTCCAAACATGATGTGATGTTAGAATTGGGCAATAACCCGGCCGTACTGATCAAGGCAATTAAGAGGACCAGAAAGTTTAAAAAAATAAAACCCATTCGCTTTCGTATAATGCAATTGCTTGAAGGGTATTTGGAACAAAACATTCCCTTGACCCTAGTTTCCAAAATCATAAGTGAATTGAACGATGCCTGCACCAAACAGGTAATGCAGATTGCATTAAGGAAAATGGAAGAAGCGCCCCCAGTACCATTTGCATGGCTTGCCATGGGAAGCCAGGGAAGAAGTGAACAACTATTGCATACAGATCAGGACAACGCGATTATTTTTGCCGATGTTTCTGAGGAAGTACATCCCCAAACCCAACAATATTTTCTGGAACTTGCCAAATGCGTTACAAAAGGACTGCGGGATATTGGTTACGAGTACTGCCCTGCAGAAATGATGGCCTCCAATCCTAATTGGTGCCTAAGTATCAGCAAGTGGAAAGAACAAGTGTCTCATTGGATCAGTAATCCCGGGCCGGACGAGGTGTTGCTTTCCTCTATCTTTTTTGACTACAATATCGTATATGGAGACAATGCCTTGGTCGACTCGCTTACGACCCATATTTTCAACACCACACAACAGCATCCTATTTTCTTTGTGCATTTGGCAAGCGGAGCCTTGCAAAACCCCTCGCCAACAGGCTTTTTTAGGCAATTCTTAGTAGAAGCAGATGGAGCGCACAAAGACTTTTTTGATATAAAACGACGGGCGCTAATGCCCATGACCGATGCTGCCCGGGTATTGATTCTTTCACATCAAATCAAATCGATCAACAATACTGCGGAACGATTCGAAAAATTGGCAGCCCTTGAACCAAATCAGGAGGCTTTTTTTCTTTCCTGTTCGTATGCCATCAAAGCATTGTTGAAATTTAGGACCAAGCAGGGCTTGTTGCATAATGATTCCGGTAGATTTATAGCACTCGACAAACTCACAAAGGAGGAGAAAATAAAACTCAAGAGAACCTTCAAGACTATTAAAGAACTGCAAGAACTGATTCGCGTACGCTTTAAAGTTTCAAACCTGCTCGGCTAATGGAATTCTTTAAGAAAAGAAAAATAAACCTGCCGACCTTCTGGGAAACCTATGAAACCGCCTTTGAAATACCTCTTCCAAAGCAATTAAACGAGGTTCGGTTCGTCGTTTTTGATACAGAAACCACCGGGTTCGATTATGAAAAAGACCGCATTCTTTCTATCGGGTGCTTGGGGCTTAAAAACAATACGATTGCAGCAAACGATAGCTTGGAACGGTATTTGGACCAGCATTACTACCATGCCGATAATGTGGAAATTCACGGTATTTTAAGAACCGAAAATCGGGAATATAGCAGCGAACTAGAAGCGTTGCAACACTTCTTGGCATTTACACAAAATGCCATCTTGGTGGCACATCATGCAGGTTTTGATGTAAAAATGATCAATAAGGCGCTTAAACGTCATGGACTACCTAAACTTAAAAACAAAGTGCTTGATACTTCGGTTCTATACCGTCGTACCTTGATACGATCACCTCTCTTAGAAAAAAAGGAAAGTTACTCCTTGGATGAACTGGCCGAGAAGTTCGACATTTCAAAAAAAGATCGGCATACGGCCCTGGGGGATGCCTACATTACAGCAATTGCCTTTATCAAAATCATGGGAAAGTTAAAATCAAAAAAGCCCCTTACCCTAAAGAAACTATTGGGGTAACAACTTGCCTTTAAAGATAGGAAAGCACGTTGGTTTCAATACGCTCGTGTATATGATCAATATTGGCCTTTACAAAGGTTTCTCCGGTAATATTTTCATAGAGTTCAATATAGCGCTCCGACACGGAGTCAATATAGGCATCGCTCATTTCAGGGACCGTTTGCCCATCTAAGCCCTGAAAACCGTTGCTGATCAACCACTGTCTTACAAATTCCTTTGACAGTTGTTTTTGAGCTTCCCCACGTTCCTGTCGTTCCTCATAACCATCTGCATAAAAGTAACGCGACGAATCGGGTGTGTGTATTTCATCGATGAGTACAATTTCCCCTTCCGTTGTTTTCCCGAATTCATATTTGGTATCGACCAAAATAAGCCCTCTACTTGCTGCTATTTCAGAGCCTCTTTGAAACAAAGCGCGGGTGTATTTTTCTAATACTTCATAATCCGCTTGGGAAACAATGCCCCTTTCCAATAGCGCCTCTCGGGAAATATCCTCATCATGATCTCCTTTTTCTGCCTTGGTGGCCGGGGTAATGATCGGTACGGGAAAGGCATCGTTCTCTTTCATCCCCTCGGGCATGGGTACACCGCATAAGACGCGCTTCCCCGCCTTATATTCCCTTGCCGCATGTCCTGACATATATCCTCTTATAACCATTTCCACCTTGAAAGGAACACAGGCATGACCAACGGCCACGTTAGGGTCTGGGGTCGCTACAAGCCAGTTGGGTACGATATCTTCCGTGGCGGCCATCATTTTCGTAGCGATTTGATTCAAAATTTGTCCTTTATAGGGAATTCCCTTGGGCATTACCACATCAAAAGCGGATAAGCGATCTGTGGCTACCATTACCAACACATCGTTCTCTAAGGCATAGACTTCGCGAACTTTTCCCTTATAAATACTTTTTTGTCCCGGAAAATTAAAATCAGTATCGGTAATGGTGTTGCTGCTCATAATAAATTTCTGTTGGTTTTGAAGGGTAGATAGATACTGCCGTTAATTTTGATGTTCAATATTTTTGTAGGCGTCAATAACCTTTTTAACCAGCTTATGGCGAATAACATCTTTATCATCCAGGTAAACGATTCCGATGCCATCGATGTTCTTTAATACCAGTAACGCCTCTTTCAGACCAGAAATGACCCTTCTGGGTAAATCTATCTGCCCAGGATCGCCGGTGATGATAAATTTGGCGCTTTTCCCCATTCGCGTTAAGAACATTTTCATTTGGGCATGCGTCGTATTTTGGGCTTCATCAAGAATTACAAAAGCCTGATCCAAGGTTCTTCCCCGCATAAAAGCCAAGGGTGCTATCTGTATGGTACCGTTTTCTATAAAGTGGGTCAATTTCTCCCCGGGTATCATATCGCGTAACGCATCATACAAAGGTTGCATATAGGGATCCAGTTTTTCCTTTAGGTCTCCCGGCAAAAAGCCCAAATTTTCGCCTGCTTCCACTGCCGGACGTGTCAAAATAATACGTTTAACTTGTTTTTCTTTCAGCGCTTTCACGGCCAAGGCTACCCCTGTATATGTTTTTCCGGTTCCTGCAGGACCGATGGCAAAGACCATATCGTTTTTTTTTGCAGTATCTACCAGTTTTCGTTGGTTCACCGTTTGCGGTTTGATCAACTTCCCATTCACGCCATGTACCAGGGTCTCCCCACTATTTGCCGGAGCCTCGTAATCGGCAGAGACATTGCTTGTCAACACCCGCTCGATCGCATTCTCGTCAATTTTATTGTATTTGGCGAAATGAGCCGTTATCATATCAAAACGGCGCTCAAATTCTTCTAAAAGTTCCTCATCCCCATATACCTTGATCTTGCTGCCACGTGCTACGATCTTTAATTTGGGGAAGTACTTTTTAAGGAGGTTGATGTTTTCATTTCCCTGTCCGAAAAAATCTCTGGGACTAATATCTGTAAGCTCTAAAATAAGTTCGTTCAAAGAATATGGGTCTTTTTAATGTTGAAGCCCAAAGATAAATTTCCGAAGGCTATTTTTTTGTTATAATTTTACCAGCAATTACGCCAGACAAACTTAAGTAAAAAATCAGTTTGGTAATCCAAAACATATCAACATTGCTGCATGGCAATCATTACTTTAACTACAGATTTTGGGCTTAAAGACCATTTCGTAGGTGCTTTAAAGGGGAGTATTTACAAAGAGCTCTCCGACGCCAAAATTGTTGATATTTCCCATGGTATTAGTCCATTTAATATTCATGAATGTGCCTACATTCTTAAAAATGCTTACAAAAGCTTTCCTGAAGGTACCATTCACATCGTGGGCGTTGATGCGGAACCTACCCCGGAAAACCAACATATAGCTATCTTGGTGGACGGTCATTATTTCATCACTGCCAATACAGGGGTCATTAGTTTGATAACTTCTGAAATAAATGCGGAAAAGGTCGTACAAATTAACATTCCCAACCCCGATACCGGCTCTTTTCCCGTAATGGATGTCTTCGTGAAAGTCGCTTGTCACATTGCGCGGGGCGGCACATTGGATGTGGTCGGGAAAGCCTTTGATGAACTACGAGAGTTAAAAGAATACAGTCCGAGCGTTACCGACAACGGAAACAAAATAGTGGGTAGTGTTGTCTATATAGACAACTACGGCAATGTGGTTACCAATATTCACAGAAATTTCTTCGATGCTTATAGAAAAGGGAGGGATTTTGAATTGAATGCCCGTACTACCAAGATCAAAAGAATTCACCATCGCTATAGTGATATTATCAATTTTAATTTGGAAAAGGGAAACCGCAGAGGGGCCGGGGATCTTTTGGCACTCTTCAACTCTTCCAATTATATAGAATTGGCCATATATAAAAGTGATCTTAATACCGTAGGGGGAGCTTCTACCCTATTGGGCCTCGATTATAGGGATACTATTACCATAAACTTTCTTTAGATGTTTGTACGAATCGTAAAATTGACTTTCAAGAAAGAAAATATCGCTAGTTTTGAGGAAATCTTTGAACAAAGCAAGCATGCAATACGCGCCTTTGATGGCTGTCTTTTTTTAGAACTGTACCAAGACAAAGACAATCCCGCGATTTTCTTTACCTATAGTTACTGGGAGAAAGAAGACAGTTTGGAGCACTATCGAAAATCTGAGTTTTTCAAAACGGTATGGACCCAAACCAAGAGCTTATTTGAAGCAAAACCGGAAGCTTGGAGTGTTGATAAAATTGAAACCTTAAACTAACTGAAAATGCTAGCCATTTTTAAACGTGAAATACAATCGTTCTTTACCTCCCCGATAGGGTATCTGGTAATTGGACTGTTCTTGGCACTCAACGGCCTATTCTTATGGGTTTTTAAAGGCCCTTTTAATATTTTTGATTACGGTTTTGCCGATTTGAGCAATTTTTTCCTTTTGGCTCCCTGGGTTTTCCTCTTCCTGATTCCGGCGATTACGATGAAAAGCTTTTCGGAGGAAAAAAAACTCGGTACGCTTGAACTCCTTTTTATTAAACCTATTGGCATTTGGCAAACGGTACTAGGAAAATTTGCGGGTACCATAGCGCTTGCGTTGCTCGCCCTTGTGCCTACCCTATTATATGTTTACAGCGTTTCCCAATTGGGAACCACAATCGGGAATTTAGACATTGGGCTCGTCATTGGTTCGTATTTTGGAACTTTCTTTCTTATAGGGTGTTATACCGCCATTGGTCTTTTTGCTTCAACGCTTTCAGAAAATCAAATCGTTGCCTTTTTATTCGCAATTCTTGGTTGTTTTCTCTTGTACTATGGTTTTGAAGGCTTGTCTTCCCTATTCCCAGAAGGGGCTACGGCAGTTTTTGTGCAAGAATTGGGCATGCAATCTCATTTTGATAGTATTGCGCGTGGGGTTTTAGACACACGGGATCTGGTTTATTTTGGATCGCTCACGGCCTTCTTCCTCTTCCTTACCGTTGTTCAACTTAAAAATGCGCCCCGGTAATGAAAAAGAAACTACTCCCTATCGGCAAAGGACTATTGATCCTCATCGCTGCGAATATTATCGCCAACTATCTCTATACCCGTATCGACCTTACGGAAGACAGTCGGTATACGCTCTCTGAAGCTTCATTGAGTTCGGTATCAAATTTTGACAGTCCTGTTATCGTAGATGTATTGTTAGACGGTAACCTACCTCCCGAATTTATTAAACTTAAAAACGAAGTAAAACAATTGCTGTCTGAATTTGCTTCGGAAAACAGCAATGTAAAGTTCAGCTTTGTAGATCCTTTGGAAGGCGTTGAACAGGTAGATGGTACGGTGGCAGAACTACAAGCACTTGGTTTGGTACCCACCCGAGTAACCGTAAACGATAATAGCAAGGTTTCCCAGGAAATCATTTTTCCGTGGGCCATGGTGAACTATAACAATAAAACGGTACGGGTAAACCTTCTTAAGAACAAGCAGGGTGCCACGACCGAGGAACGCGTAAATAACTCGGTACAACATTTGGAGTACGCGTTCGCCGATGCCTTTACCAAAAGTACCATTCGAGAAAAAAAGCGAATTGCCGTTATGAAGGGTAATGGAGAACTTGATGATATTTATTTGGCAGATTTTTTAACGACGGTACGCGATTACTATAATATTGGCGCCATTACCTTAGACTCGGTAGGTACAAGTCCACAAAGCACCTTAGAGAGGCTCAACGAATACGATCTTGCACTCATCGCAAAACCTACAGAAGCCTTTTCGGATCCTGAAAAGTATGTCCTTGATCAATACATAATGAATGGTGGAAAATCGGTATGGCTGATCGATCAGGTCGCTATTGAAATAGATAGCTTATACAATGAAACAGGAAGCACAATGGCCCTTCCGAGGGACCTAAATCTAAAAGACTTCTTTTTTAATTTTGGGGTACGCATCAATCCCGACCTTGTCAACGACCTATATTTTACTCAAATTGTACTTGCCACGGGGGAAGGGAATGCCTCGCAGTACGAGCCGGTTCCTTGGTTGTATAATCCCATGATTCGGTCTGGCAACAATCATCCGATCAATAACAATTTAGAGGCATTGCGATTGCAATTTGCCAATTCAATAGATACGCTTCCCAATAACTACACAAAAACCATTGTATTTCGAAGTTCGCCCTTATCAAAAATGGATATCACTCCAAGGCAAGTAAGTTTTAACACACTCAATAAACCACCTCAAAAGGAGCAATACGACAATGGGAATAAACCGGTCGCAGTTCTGGTAGAAGGCGATTTTAAGTCGACATTCACCAATCGGATCAAACCTATAAAACTTCCGCAAGATCTCTTAGAAAGTACGGCAGGTAAGCTATTGGTGGTCTCTGACGGAGACGTGATTAAAAACCAATTGCGCAATGGGCGTCCGCTTGAATTAGGATATGACAAATGGACGAGCAACTACTTTGGAAACAAGGAATTTTTGGTCAATGCCTTGAATTATATGCTCGATGATAACGGACTTATAAACATTCGGAACAAAAAAGTAGCGATTCCCTTCTTGGATAGCACAAAAATTGAAGCACAAAAAACCAAGTGGCAACTCCTAAATATCGCGTTGCCAGTAGTGTTGACAGTCATTTTCGGGTTGGGATTCAACTATTTTAGAAAACGGAAATACGGTGTATAGCTGTTGATAAGTTTGTTTCGATAAAAACCACAATTCAAATATCTTTGTTTGTCTTGAAATTGGTTCGAATAATTGAAATTCAGCCAAAATCGGGACGAGTACCCACTTAAAAAACTAACACATGAAATTCATTGTATCCAGCACGTATCTTCTAAAACAATTACAAGTTTTAGGGGGTGTTATCAATAATAGTAATACCCTCCCCATTCTGGATAATTTTTTATTCGATCTAAACAAAGACAAGCTTACGGTATCTGCCTCCGATTTGGAAACAACGATGAGTTCGGTGCTGAACGTTGATTCAGATAATGAAGGCGTCATTGCGGTTCCCGCAAGGCTTCTGCTAGAAACGCTAAAAACCTTTCCTGAACAACCGTTGACCTTTGTTGTTGAAGATAACAACACAGTAGAAATAAGCTCCAATCATGGTAAGTATGCATTGGCTTATGCCGATGGGGCCGAGTTTCCGAAAGCGGTAGAATTGGCAAATCCGAGTGCTACGACCATTTTGGGAGATATCTTGGCAACAGCCATCAACAAAACCATCTTCGCAGCCGGAAACGATGAT
>CALIIC010000040.1 GCA_938020445.1 uncultured Flavobacteriaceae bacterium
CCATGTCCCTTTAACTTTTTAAATCAGCTGCCTTAACGAACAAAATGCATGCAAATTGAAAGGATAGCGTATGGTCTACTTCCAACAGACAGCCAATGCCGTTTTGAAACAATACATCAGATGTTTTTGGTGGTTGGATAACGATTCGTCCAAAAACCTGGATTACACTATTCTACCTGACGGTTTTTTTGATGTGATCGTTCACTTTGACAATTACAACTACCAAAGTACCGTGCTCACAGGACTATGGACAAAAGAAGTGGAAGTAGTCGTTCGCCCTAATCATCAACTTTTCGGAATACAATTCAAACTAGCCGCTGCCGAATATGTATTCCGCGAAAGTATCGCTCCCTTGTTAAACTCTGAAAAAAAGTTGCCCGATGCTTTTTGGAATTTAAATTCGATTGCCTTTTCAGAACATTTGGATACGATTGATAGCCTGTGTTCAACAATAAAGCAAGAAGTGGATAAAGAAAATAATCCCGACAATCGAAAACTTCAGCTGTTCAGCTTATTGAGCAAAACAAAAGGCAACCACAGTGTGGGCTATTTTAGCGATAACGTATTTTGGTCCAGTAGGCAAATCAACAGGTATTTTAATAATATGTTTGGGCTTTCACTAAAAAGCTATTGCAATATATTACGATGTTCGGCATCCTTCAGGGACATTAAAAAAGGGGATTTATTCCCCAACCAAAACTATTACGACAGATCCCATTTTAATAAAGAAATAAAAAAGTATACCAACCACACTCCCAAAAACCTTTCTACCAACGAAAACGACCGATTTTTACAAATTTCTATCATCCCCAGTGAGTAGCTTTGTGATATTACTAGTCATAATACACATTGGAAATGGACAAAGAAGTGCTTGCTTGGAAGAAGAAAGGTAGAACAATAGAGGTAGACGGTCATCAAATATTTTGCCTAAAAGAAGGTAACGGCCCCAACCTTTTAATACTTCATGGGTATCCTTTCAATACCTTCGAGTGGAAAGCTGTTTGGGAAAACCTGGTAAAAGAGTACACTGTTTTTAGCTTTGATTATTTGGGTATGGGATTTTCGGATAAGCCCAAAGAGCACGTCTATAGCTTTCATGAACATTGTGAAATAGTCAATTTTCTAATCGAGTTTTGGGGTATTGAACAAACCCATATCCTGTCACATGATCTAGGAGTCAGTATTGTGCAAGAATTATTGGCACGGGACTTAGTCTCGCAGAACTGCTTTAAAATACAATCGGTGGCATTTATGAACGGTGGGCTGTTTATGGATAGTTACAAACCTAGAATGATACAACGATTGCTTTCACAATCGCCCAAGCCTATTGGAAAGTTGTTGAGCAATCTTCTCACCAAAAAGAAATTAGAAAAATCGATAAAATCAGTTTTTGGTCCCAATACCCAACCCACTAACCAACTCATAAATCAATTCTGGGGTATTTTAAATTATAAAGAAGGTAAGTCGATCGCATATTTGATAGGGAGGTTGGTTTTTGACAAAGTTAACCATCAAGAAAGATGGATAGGCGCAATGCAAAACACCAAGATTCCCATGTGTTTTATAAATGGGCCCTTCGACCCCAATTCCGGTATTCATATGGCGAATAGATATAAAGAACTGATTCCCGATCCTAACGTAAAGCTACTGGGGCAAGAAATTGGTCATTGGCCACAAATTGAGGACCCTAGCGGTGTTTTGTCCTACTATCAAGAATTTAGACAAGAGGTTCGTGGAACGCTTTAGGACAACCCTTTTGATCAAGGGGTTTTACCAAACTTGAGAAGGCCTAAAAAAGCGTAGACCGCGATGTATTTTCTCCTAAAAGAGAAGTCGATTGAATGCAAGGAACATCCGAATTTTCAACTCTTTCCCTAAAATAGAAAACCAATAAACCTATTATTGTATGAAAAATATATCCCCGTTCTTATTTACAATGATGGCACTTACGGCTATTTGCGTTATAATGCTATTACCGATCGATGCGATTCTTATTAAGATGTCTCTTTCAGGTTTTCATTTAGAATATGTTGGTTTAACGATCAAAATGGCGCTTATCTTTATACTAAGCTATGGTGTACTAAAAAAAATGAACCTTGAAAGTATTTCTGGCTTGTCTTCTAGGGATACTTGGCAATTTAAGTACTTGAACAGTATCCCTATTTATCTGATGATACTGGGGGTTTTTAGCATTATATCCAAAGATGTAACCCAAATACACCTCGGAAACGTTGTACTACTCCTTTTTGCTTGTTTAACGGTCGGGTTTGCAGAAGAGTTTTTGTTTAGAGGACTATTGCAATCATTGTTTTTAAAAAAATACCACGCTCATAAGTATGGTATTCTCATAAGCACGTTAATTTCCGCTGTCGTTTTCGGATTATTCCATCTTATCAATTTGACAAAAAACGATGATGTATTATCAGTCTTGATTCAAGTTGTGTTTGCAATGTTTATTGGGTTCTTTTTTGGTGTATTGGTTTTAAAAACGAATAAACTTATACCCATTGCAATAACGCATGGATTAATAAATTTTTTCTTTTCCTTGGCATTTCTACCTGGCATAGCGGTTATGGAAGAAAGCCAGGGGTCAATTGCTCCAATATTTTTAACCTTACCTCTTTTGATTTCGGGTCTTTTAGTTGTGAAAAAGATTAACAAAGAAGATATAATCCGAAAAATAGAGGAAAGCAAAGCATATAAAAGATAGTGGCAACTACAGGTTCTACGAATACCTTGTACACGAGGATAGTGATTTCGGAGGAAATGAAAATTATATCGAATGGCAATGAAAGCTTTTATCTTTCTTTTTAGTAAAAAAACAAAAAGGTCAAAGCACGTAAAAAATATAATTTCGAAAATACGAATCTGTTTCAGAAAATTCCATTGCAGCCTTTTATTTGGTCGCGAAAAAAATTCGTTTGATTGTACTATTTAAAAGAACTTGGTTAAATCGTTCACACGCTCCAAGGTATCCACACCTAAAGAACAACTTATTTTTTTAAGCTAGCGCCAATGCACATAATCGTATCGCCTTCGTTGATCGGGGGCGTTGCTATTTTGTATAAGATAATACCTGATGCGGGTGCCTTGTATTCGGTAAGAATCGCACCAAATTCATCGGTGGTATAGCCCACTACATCCCCTTCTTTGACAGTACTTCCCGCGCTGTACGCACTGTAAAAAATTCCTTTTTCGTCAGCCTTGATATAGGTTTGATGATTTAGCTTCCTAGGGATCGGTTTTGGCGCTGTTGTCCTATGATACATTCCCATTTCTGTCAGCATATTATAAACCCCTTTTTTTATTAGGCGTACGGCCTCTTTTTGTACGTTGCCCAATTTTCCGCATTCAATGCTCAAGGCTGTTTTTCCATCTTGAACCGCTTGCTTAAATACATACTTTGCCGGTTCATCATCTGTAATGGTATAAGGGTATGAAACAACATATTCAAACCCGCTCGTTTCGGAAAGCTTCTTGGCAAGTTGCGTTTGCGCTACCCTATTTTCATTGTTGTAATAGCATACAAAGGGGATGAGATCTTCATTGGCATCCCCGCCATGCACATCTAAAAAAACATCACTTACCGGAATGATATTCTCCGTAATGAAATGTGCTGTCTTTTGCGTTATCGAACCATCCATCTTTCCAGGAAAAGCATTGTTGAGATTCACCCTGTCCTGCGGATTCATGAAAGGTGTGCGGGCATAAAACGATCCAGGATTGGCAATGGGGATGATGATCAGGGTGCCAACCAGGCTGTCCATTTTAATTTCGGACATAAGTTCTTGGGCAGCCATTATTGGTGGATATTCGAACCCATGAACACCGGCAACTATGGTAAAGACGGGGCCCTCTTTTTTCCCTTTTAAAATAGCTACAGGTAAATGACCTTGATTTTTTAGCGTATCAGTGAAGTCAATACGGATATCAGCTCTGAAAGGCCTACCGGTATCTGCAAATGCTTCTTGAAAACTGTTTTGTGCTATTCCAGAATGAATAAGGAAAAGTGCGAAAATGGTTAAAAAGAATTTCGTCATTTGCAATAAAGTTTAGCGCAGATTTTGGCATGGTATAGCATCAACAATGTACCAAATTTCCAATATTTATAAAAATAGACCGCTCCCTAAAGCTTTTTTGCGACTACTGCACTCAAAATGATCATCAAAATACAAGCCAATAGCATAGGGACAAGTATCGCCATACCATATTCCCCAGCTTGCTTTTTAAAGAATTTAGGCTCAAATTGTCCCCAGTCAACACGGTCTCCCGTTTCCCCATTAAATATCTTTGGATAGAAGAATAGCCGCAATTCCTCATGAAAATTGCCTGTAGCATCCAAAAAACGTAAGTGTTTATCAAGACTGGTTCCCGCAAGCTCATTGAATGCCAATTGCATGTGCATATTGGGCAAAAAAGTAGCCACTTGTTTACTAACACGTTCGCGTTCACCCATTTTTAGTTGAAGGGCCTTGGTATCTTTAACAGAATCATCATCTCCCATTTGCTGCATGGCATAATACCAAGTCCAGTTGAACCCCTCGGTCGGGTACCCGAATTCTTGAAATTGAGGGTAATGCGCGTAGAACTTTTGCAAGGTCTCTTTTTTATCGGTATCCCATTTGGTGTGATACCCATCACGTTGGCTTATCATGGTGCTCAAGGCTTCGGGAACGGGGTATTTGTTCGTTAAATACGCATTGATTCCCGCAGGCAATAGAATAAGTAACACCAGCCAGATGGATAGCAATGCCAAAGCATTGAATCCTGAACTTTTTTTAAAGTTGACCACAAAAAAGCCAAGTGCGAACCAAAAGGCTACATACAAGAAGGACAAGAGTGTGACCAGTACAAACTTTATATCGAACGGAATGGACAACACCATTTTGGCCACCATCAGTAGAATTCCTAAAACCGTATACACAAGCACGACTCTAATCGAAAGTTTTGTCAATAAATAGCGGAGTTTTGATGGTGTTTGTACCGATACCAACCGCCACGTTCCGGTTTCGGTTTCTTCGGAAAGGATATTAAAGGTGAAAACGATGATCAGTAACGGAAAGAGATATATCAATACAAACGATAAGTCTAGGTTTCCCGATTGCAGGTTCATAGGGTTCACTAAATCCGTATCATACCGCTGGCCCTCCAGGTTCTTGATCGTAATTCGTTGCACATTGGTGTTCACGTCGCTTTGCCCAATGGAAAGCCCAGCAAGATGGCTCGGATTGTTAATAAAGGCAAATTGCACATAATACATTAGCAGTCCCAAATCATCTTTATGCAGCAGCACATTGCGTTCGATATGACTTTTTTGGTACTGCTCTACTTGATCGATCGCCGCTTTCTTTTGGGACAGAAATTGGTGGCCTATACCAATGCTTATTGCACCTAAGGCTATAATAAGAACCATACTGGCCAACACTGCTCGCGACCTTAAAAACTGTAGAAAAAGAAGTCTGTACATACTTAAATCGCTTTTGCTTTTTTAGAAAGATATACCAGTCCTAAAAAAGATAGGAAAACCCAAACCACCAAAGAGAAAATACCCAATGAAGCTTCGCTCAAAGAACTTTGCAATGGTTGCATACGATGTTCAAAATCCGGGAATTCTTCCCAATGCTCATGTCCCACTACATGTTTTTTTCCTTCAGAACCACTTATTTTTTTTGTGCTGATATACTCCATCTGGAGTTCGTTCATCTCCTGCGCCAATTGATACCGATACGTTTCGGCCTGCGCTTGAAAATCGATATACCCTTTAAAATCGGTTCCGGTAAACGCCATGGATACGGTCTTGATCGCCACAAAGGGGTTTAGAATTCCGGTATAACGACTGATGTTGTTCTGTTTTTCATAAATCTGTAAGAGACTGTCATGATGCTTCCTGTATAGGTTTGCGCTTGTTCTCTCACCTTCTCGCATGACAAAACCACCGTAATTGAATGGAAGTTGGGTAACGGAGTCGACCCCGTGAACGGCCAAAACCGAATCTCTCAACGTATTGAAATACGGGTCATTGGGATCATGACTATCCCCTTTTTTGATTACATCTCGTTCAACGGCCGACTGAAAACTCAATTTTGAAGGTGTGGGATATACTGCATTTCCGATTGCTTGCGAGGTTTTGGGAACCAATACCACCATCAACAACCAAATACCCAAGAGGGTTAGCAGTGCATTCTTGGCAGAATGTGCCGTAGTAGAGACCACAATGCTTATAACGCATATAATAAGCAAAAAAAGTACATATCCTACAAGTAACAACAGAAACCGTTGCCAAGAATCGGACGGGTCTATGAGGCCCTCACCAAAAAACAAGAAAAAGAATGTAACTAACATAATAGGGATAAAGAATAGCAACGCAAGCACAAATAACCCTAGGGATTTACCCAGTAGTATTTCTTTCCAGTTGGCCCCTTGTGACAATAGTATTTTCAAGGTGCCGTTTTCCCTTTCTGATGCGATTGCCGAAAACCCTAGAAAAAAAAGAATCAATGGCAATACCAACTGCAATAGCATGGCCATGCTCAATTCTCCAAAACGCAAGGCACCGGTGGAGAAACCTGCATCTGAAAAGTTGACACTGTTCTGCCTATGGGCTTCTAAAAAAACGGCATTGCCCGTAAAACTTTCGATGCCATAGTCGAACATACTCAGTGGCTGCTTTTTACGAAAGGCGAACGATCCAAAATGCGCCATGCGATGCGGATGCTTATCCGGATTTGCCTCCCAACTTTGCCGTGCCTTTTGTTGGTGTTCCTGTCTAATGGTGTTTTGCTCCGTGTAGTTATTTATGCCACTGACCGCCGAATAAGCGGTCAGCAACATAAAAATGACTAACAAAACATAAATCACCTTGGTTTGCATGATATTTTTAAGAAAATACCGGCCAAGCAACCCAATGTTGATTCTCTTCATTATTATTAAAATTTATACGTCGCATTTAACAAGACATTTCTGGGCGCTCCAGGGCCTAATCTAGAAGGGTTAAGACCTCCCAACCAATACGTCTCATCAAATAAATTGTTTATTTTAAGTGTCAATTGAATGCCTGTATTATTTGGCCTGTAGTATACGGCGGCGTCAAATACGGTATATGATGGCAACAACAATCGATCCGTATCATAGGTAGGGTTGTACCAAGTAAATCTTTCGTCGACATATTGCGCTCCAAAACCGATTCCGATTCCTTTGAGGGTTTTGTTTACAAAATCATACCGGCCCCAAAAATTTGCTGTATGCTTTGGAGCTCCTCCAATCGGTTCTCCTATAAATTCCTCTATCGCATCTTCTACAATTTCAGCATCCGCAAAACCATAGGAGGCCGTAAGTTGAAAGTTTGGTGTTACGTAACCGGAAATATCCATTTCAAAACCGGTACTTTCTTGCTCCCCTCTTGTCGTTAGGCTTTCTAAATCATAGGTGTCTCCCAACAAGATATTCTTTTGAGTAATATTAAAAATAGCAAGGTTGGCAAATATCTTACCGTTTAAGAACTCCCCTTTTGCACCTACTTCCATCAGGCGGCTTTCCAAGGGGTCAAATCTGCTTGGTGAAGCAGACCAAAAGAACCCTTCGGCAGTTGGTGATAAGGAAACCGTATTTGTATGTGGTTGAAATCCTTCTAGATAGGTTGCATATGCACTAATGCTATTGGTCACCTCATACGTTAAACCTATTCTAGGTACAAAAGCATTGGTTTTAAATTCTTCTTCATCTCCCTCATAATTAAAAATATCGGTGAACCACTCATATCGTAAATTCACCAAAGCTGAAAATTTGCCCACCTTAAATTGGTTTTGAAGATAGATACCATTTGAAGAGGATAAATTTGCAGGAATTCTTAGTTCAGCAAGGTTGTAACCATTGGTATTTCTGGCCCCGTTAAACGGATTTGCCAAATTAAAATGTGGAACGGCTGGTACCGGCATGGTTACGCCGTCAACAACCATTTGTTGAAAATTATCCGGAGTACTTGGGTCAAAATTAGACTGCCCACCATCAACCGTTAAATATCTTCTAGCACGGAGGAATCCGGCTCCAATTTTCCGTTCCCAACGGGTAGCATCATAGCCTACCAATATTTTATTGGTGACCTTGGCATTTTTGATATCGTACGTAAAATAGGTGCTAAAATTATCTGTTTCCCAAAACTGCTGTCTTTCATCATATCGCAACCTTGCAAGGGTGGGAATTACATTGCCATCAATATCAACCGCTGTACCATCAACTCTATGTTCGGCCAAATCTTCATCCCAAGTTTGTTTCATGAACTGCGCATTGAAACCAAGGTTTTCAGTAAACCTTTTACTAAAATTGGCCATGAAAATGAACTCTTTGTTTTTGTAATGGTCGCTTGACGCCCCAACATTTCGTGTAATCGGGGTACTATTCAAATCAAATTCGCCGTTAATAGCGCCAAAAATAGGTTGCCCTCTATCCAAATTACCTTCGGCATCGCTATAAATCATTTCAACATTTAAGGATGTATTTTCATTCGGGATATAACTTAAAGAGGGGGAAAATAAAATAGCATTATTGTTTACAACATCTCTAAATGAATCTGCTTCTTGAATAGCGGCATTAAAACGGTATAACAAGGTTTTTGATTCGTTTAACGGTCCCGTAAAATCTGCAGTAGCACGTAAGGTACCAAAGCTGCCCGTTGTGGCAGAGACTTCGCTTCGTTTCTCTTGTAAAGGTTTTTTGGTCACCATATTTACAGTACCTCCCGGATCTGCACTTGAAAATGTTACTGATGACGGCCCTTTTATTACTTCGACACGCTCAAGGTGTGAGGTAATGGGTTGGAGAAAATAATATTGGCGGGTACGCATTCCGTTTAATACTTGCCCGTCATCGCCCTGTGTTATACCACGAATATTGTAGTGATTGTATAAGCCCGTAACGGTTACATTGCTCACCGTTTTTACCGCATCTGGCAATTGAAAGGCTAGGCGATCGGCTATCAATTCTTTGGTTACGGAGGTAATCGCCTGTGGAAGTTCTTTATTTTTTATCGCCACTTTCGTCGCCGAAAAGGAATAATCACTATTGTAATCTGTTCTGGCGCGCCCAATGACTTCAACACTTTGTAATTTTTCTGCGGCCTCTACCAATATGATGGTTCCCAAATCCAACGTGTTCGAAGAATTGACATCGATAGATTTTCGTTGGGAAGCGTATCCTAGAAAACGTACCTCAAACTCGTACGTACCAGCTGGTACGTTTAATTCAAATGTACCGTTCCCATCTGTAAGAACTCCGAAGGTATTGTCTGTATTGGTCAAAGAAACTGTTGCTCCAAAAATTGAATTGTTTTGTTCATCCGCAACAACACCTGTTACATTTACCTGCGCATATATCGTTGCGCTAAATCCAAAGAGTAATAGATGAAATAATAAGTTTGTGATTTTCATTTGTATTCTATTTTTATTTCTAAACACCATGCGACCGAAAAACGTTGCTGTCGGTTAAGACAAAGATTGTTTTCCAACCAATTTGATGTGGTTTTTTTAAATGGTTTTTAAGTATAGTTCTTGTAATTCGTTGGCATTTATAGCTTCGGTATCAGATGTATACACCAAACGCCCTTCTTTCATAATGCCAATTTTAGTACCGACATTCACGGCATTGAAAATATCATGCGTTGCCATGAAGATCGATTTTCCCATTTGGCTCAACTCTTTGCAGATGGCAGTGAATTCTACCGTAGCCTTGGGGTCAAGACCGGAAATAGGTTCATCCATAAAAATGAAGTCGGCATTTTTTGAAAGAGCAATTGCAATACCCACTTTTTGGCGCATTCCCTTCGAATAGGAAGCCAGTTTTTTGGGGTGATCGGCTTCTTGAAGTCCGGCCTTTAGCAGATAGGAAGCGAGTTCTTCACTTGAATACCGAAACCCCGCAATTCGGCTAAAGAAATCTAGGTTTTCGCTTCCAGAAAGATTCCCATACAATTGTACCACTTCGGGTATATAGGCAATCATTTTTGAAGTGGCATTGCTGTTCGGTTTTACCTCAACACCGTTGATCAACGCCTTGCCGCTCGTTGCCCCTAACAGGCCTAAAAATAAATTTATAGTAGTGGTCTTGCCGGCACCGTTTTGACCGAGCAAACAGAATATTTCGCCCTGAGCAACAGAAAGGTTTAAGTTGCTCAATGCCTCGTGCCCACCATATCTTTTTGTAAGATTGATTGCTTCTAACATCTAAAACTATGTAAAAATGATTAACAAAATGGTATACGACCTTGGAACCGTTCGTATACAATAGAAGTCCTTAGCTACCAATGGCAACCAAAGATTCATTCGTTAAATAAAAAAGTGTTAGACACTGGGTGGACCCCGTAAGTATTGTTGTTCTTGAGATTGAACAACAGGGGATGCTACAATGGTTTGAAGAAAGTAGTAAGAAAAAGAATCAAATTGATAGTCAACCAAATTTTCAACATACAACTGTTGATCAAAATAAAAGCTACAGATTTGACAATCTAAATTGCTTTGAGCTGTTATTTGGTCAACATCGCTGTGGGCGATTGCTACTGTATTTTGCCCATGTGATTGTGAGTGAAAAACCAACATGACAGGCAATGACAACATATACATTGCCAGTACACCCGTTATTATTTGGAGTTTATTTTTCACAGTAGCTAAAGTAAGGCTTTTTTATTTTTTAGCTATCCATTTAGTATTCTTTCATAGAATTCGTCTTTTATTGCTTAAAACGTTGCGAAAGGAAATACTGTTTAAGCAAAGCAACACCTTTCTTAAGAAACTAATAGGTCAATTTAGAATTGCAAATTATCTTTACGTTCGCAAAATGGACGTGGTATTGTTGCGACGTCTTTCGGCTTTTCCCCTCATAGCTCGCTTTTGTATCCCAAAAAATATTCACAAGCTGAAAAGAATCTAGATTTTTGCCTCAATCCTAAATGACTAAATGAGTTCAATACCTAAAAACACTACATATAAGGTTCAACAGAAGAATAGGGAAGCAATCATTACGATCGTTGGTTTTTTGGGAGCGGGAAAAACAACACTTTTACGGCACTTAATAACCCATTACACCGACAATGGTTGGAGTCCTTTTGTGATTTTAAATGATTATGAAAATGCCTACCTCGATGCCAACCAACTGACCGATACCATTGAACCAACTTGTATTAGAGCCCTTACGGGGAGCTGTATTTGTTGCAGCGGAATAGATGAGTTGAGAAATTATGTAAATCGTATTCCTGAACGAACGAATGGAATCACCTTGATCGAAGCCAATGGTACTTCTGATGCGTGTTCCTTAATGGAATTCTTAGGAGTTGGAGTAAACGATCGGTTTTTGCCCCCTATCCAGGTATCCGTCGTTGATGTTAAAAACTGGCAAAAGCGAAAAGAACACAATGAACTGGAAGCAAATCAGATTCAAGTATCCTCCCTGTTGGTCCTTACCCATATTGAAAAAACGACGGCGCAAAGACAGGCATTCGTTATCAAAGCGCTTAAAAAGTGTAACCCTTTCGCTAAAATTTTAACAATAGATGATCTTAATATTAAGTTGCTTTCAGGACTTGTACCATCTAAAAACAAAGCCCAAGAACTTGACCATCTAAAAACGCATTGGGCTTCTTGCTCTTGCGATTTGCCAGATCTACCAGACGTAGGTTGTATTTACGATATCTGCCGAACCCTGCCCAAAAGTATACTTCGAGTAAAAGGTTGCACTAAAATCGGCATGGAAACAAGTTATACCTATTTTGAACGAAATCCGGATGGGGAAGTCTTTGTTAGACCATTTAATGGTGTGCCCATCACCGACGCCAAACTACTTACCATAGGACCTAATAGTAGGCCTTCATTGCTTAAAGAAGCCATCGCGGAAAGCCTGGTCAACGCAGCTTCTCGTTTGCAATGAAAGAAGTCACCTCCGATCAAATAGAACACTCCATAACAAAGGCAACCCTGGTAGGGTTCACTCATGAATCGGATCCGCTTTCTTTGGAGTGTTTACAGTTGGAGGCTGTTTTGTACCTTGGGTTCTTACCAAGATAACAGCGCTAGGGCCAAAGCACATTTGAACAAGAAATGATTGTTATCTATGCTGTAGCCATATTTTTAAACAGTCTCTAGCGATTCTCTAACACATGCAGTTTGTTCATCTTCTCGATAAGATCCCCCGTAATCGCCACTACCGATGGTTTTGGAAGATTATCCCCATCAAAAGGCCACGTACTTGTTGGGTTGGCAAGATCGGTTGTTTGCTCCCCTGGGTGTTGTACACTCAAAAACAGGGTTTTTCCATCCGGTGAAAACCAGGGGCCGGTAAGTTCTGCATCGTTGGGAGCCGAAATCAACCGAATAACCGTTCCCTGCTCTTTTCCGTAGCGTGGAACTACAAACAGACTATTGTTCTTAAATGGCATGTAGGGACCGTCTTCTTTGTTCATTTTACTTCCAGACATATCAGAGGTAAACCATAAATTACCTGCCATGTCAAAAGCTAAATTGTCGGGACATGAAAATCCGTTCTCTTCTCCCCCTGCCATATATGTTGACGCGCGAAAGGTCAAGGCATCATACTTGCCATCTGTTTCGGCAATTTTCAAAATAGATCCGTGAAAATCATTCTTACCGTAGTTATTGGTCAGGGATACCAAAACATTTCCCGTTACAGGATCTATTTCAATATCTTCGGGGCGGTTTAGTTCTGTGGCTCCTAAAATTTTGGCTGCCTCCCTGGTACGAACCAACACTTCGGTCTGGTTTTTAAAACGTTCTTTCAACTTGGGTTGGCTTTCCCAATCCAAAGAAAGCCATTTTCCATGAACGGTGTCGGCGACATAGAGCGTCCCCTCTTTTAAAGAGCCCGGTTTGGAAGAGACAAATTTGTACAAATGTTCGTTGTTATGATCGTCTCCAGAATATGCTACCACGCGTTTGTCCTCTAATTCATAAAGCGTACAACATTCATGGGCGTACCTGCCTATGGCAATGTGTTTTTGGGCCGAACCGTCCTTTGGATCCACCTCAACCACCCAACCGTAGTGCTCGGGTGGATACGGATAAAATTTTTCCCAACCATATATGCTGGGTCGGTGTAGCGGTTGATCATTGTCATCATATTCCGTTTCACCAAAAAAGGTATCATAATTCTCTTCACAGGTCAAAAAGGTTTTCCAGGGTGTAATACCTCCTGAACAATTGCTGTGAGTACCAATAACCGTTGAAGCACCTTTAATGGGGTCATCCCAATTGAGGGTCATGGGGGTTTTCGCTGTTATGCGACGGTTTTGGGGATCGTTTTTTACCACCTCCCATTTTCCCGAGGTTTGTTTTATGCGAACGATACTCCCCCCTACATTGTACATTTCCTTATCTACCTGTTCCCTTGTTCTATGCGCGTCGGGGTTTGTGTATTGGGTGGCATCAAACCCGGAAACGAACATCGAATTGACATATTCATGATTGACCCACAATAAACCATCCGTAGGGTCATCATCGTTAAATGGGATAAAACAGGTAAAATCATTGTTAAATCCAAAGTAGTCTTTCGGGCCAATTTCATCGCCCCAGCGAACGATTATATGATACGCCAACCCATTAGCCAATAATAAGTCATCTTTATTAGATGGTGCAAGCCCCTCGATTGCCAATGCCCCTAATCGTTCCAACGCCTTGATATTTACTTCCATGTTTTTTTTAGTGGGGGCGGCCATATTGCCACAACCCAATAAAAAAGGAGGAACTATCACGGTTCCGATGCTGGCCTTTCCCAAAAAGTTGATGAATTTTCGTCTATTATACTCCATGTTTCGTTTCAATTTTTTTTAGGTGGAAATAATTTGACACCGAGACCTTGGCTGCCAATAGAAAGGTATGCTGCGTTTGACATCTGTTGTCATAGGGTCGTACCACCGAATACATCAAAGATTTTCTTAGGATAAAGTCCTTTATTTTAACCGTTTGAGGCCATTTAACAGCTGTGTTGGTATCTGTTTTCATCTTCAACAGGCTGCGCAAGTCCCGCGAATTATGGTCTGTACTTTGTTCGTTTTGAATCCTTTTGGGACGTCAAATTGAAGCTGGGCCAACCCTTCCATACAGTATACCGTTTCACAAAATTCACACACGAAATGAGCATGTTCGCTCCCCGTCCTAGGTGCGGCTCCGAACGCATATTTGGTAATTCCGGAATGGTCGTTGATACTATGTATGAGTCCTGCTTGTTCAAAAGCGGCCAAGTTGCGGTAGAGCGTAGATTTATCAGTTGTTTCTGGAAAAACCCGTTTGATATCAACATAGGACTGTGCGTGCGGTGTTTTGATAAAATGCCGTATCAATGCCAGTCGCAGTTTTGTTTTTTTTAAACCTTTTTCCTGTATTAGCGCTTCCCCCTGCTCGTTGTTCATCTTTGTAGTTTTAGGTTATTTGAGACTGAACGCTTCTGCATTTTCGATTCGATAGTAACATGCATTCGGGTCATCCTCGTTCAAGCGAAGTGTACCTTCTACTGAAAGTAGATCATCCATCTCAAAAGATGGCTTTTCATCAAAATGCAACTCCATGATGGTTTCGGGCCCGCCATTGCCACAGAAAAAGCAAGAGGCCATTGGATTTTTCGAAAGCAGATAAGCGGACTGCTTTCCATCTAAAACCAAAAAATACCCTATAACCATAACTTTTTTCCCCTCCAGCGTACTCATCTTGGGCGAAAAAGTAGCTTTTTGGAAGCCCGGCAATACAGCCTCGGGCGAGGGTAGTTCCAAGGAAATTTCCCCTGATAGATCGGCCCAATCCAAAACAGTCTGTGCGTAAGTGGTTGTTCCGATCCATAACAACACCAGTATCGTAAAACATTGCTTTTTTTTCAATTCTCTAATGTGCCTATGGCCTCTTTTAAAATGTAATTACAATTGTTCACATTGTTCGCATTGAGCTCAAGTACCCCAGTAACCGTCACAATTTGATCGGTCTTAAAAGAAGGTGGCTCTTTAAAATGGGTTTCAACAATGGTTTCAGGACCTGCTGCACCACAGAAAAAACAAGAGGCCATCGGATTTTGCGATATCAAATATACCTCGCCACTGCCCGAAATATCCAAAAAATACCCTTTTATGCGCACCTCTTTTCCCCTGAAGGATTTTATCTGCTCACCAAAGGTAGGCGTTAAAAAATAGATATCGTACTCCTCGTTGTACACCTGCTCAAAATTGACATCGGCAAAATCTTCCCAAGTCAATTGCTGTTGAGCGGTTGCGATTACACCCACAAAAGTTACAAATAAAACGATTAAAAATAATCTATACATCTGATAAGGTTTCAGCAACATTAAGTTTAAAAATGGAGCGCGATGCCAGCAAGGTGGCTATAATGGTCAGCACTATAACTAAGCCAAAAAGGAAGAACTCAAAACGTTCGGGGGCCATTATTTGTAAACCATACCCGTATGAAATTTGCATATATTGGGAAATGCCCCATATTCCCAAGCGCCCCAAAAGCCAGCCCGATACAAAACCAAGAACCGCTAAAAACAGTCCTTCCATAAGCGCCAATCCAAGCAACTGAACGGTTCGAAGACCATAGGTTCGTAACAATGCCAGTTCCTGTTTTCTTTCTCTGATGGTCTTTAAAAGGCTGATAAAAATACTGAGTGCAGATACCAAAAGAATAGCTAGGGCAATGCCGTTTACAGTCTTTGCTCCCGAACCCAGCAACCCCACAAGTCGCTGTACCTCAAAACCCGGAAGTGCTGCTTGCATAGGAGTGTTCTCATTAATGAACCTGGGAAGTTGTACCATGCCCAACGGACTTTTAAACGTAACAAGCAAGGCCGTGATTTCTTTTTCCGATTCATGTTCACCACCTACTTCTTTATGCCCTTTATCCTTATCAGGATCATTGTTGCCGTCATGTTCATGGGCCTCCCATATACTTTCTACCGTGGTAATCAACAGTTGGTCGACCACCGTACCTGTTGATGCCAAAATTCCCTTTACGATAAAAGGGTGTTCGTCGTGTTCCTGACTATCAGCGGTTGCAAATCCGTGAGCGCTAATGAAACGGTCTCCTACTTGCAAATCTAATTGTTGGGCGACCTTGCTTCCTGCAATGACTTCAAAAGCTTCTTTATATAATGTGCCTTCGGACAACTCCGCCCCGTATTGGTTAAGATATTCCACCTCGGTTCCCAAAATCCGAAAGCCTTTGTAGTTGTCCCCGTAGGAAACCGGAATGGCCGTTTCGACAAAAGGATGCTTTTGCAATAAAGCCGCATCCTTCAACTTAATATTTCCCGTTGGAAAATCAACATGGAGCACCGATGACAAAACAAGCTGCAAGGGACTTCCCTTGGCACCGACGACCATATCAAAAGGTGCGATGTTTTTGTGAAGCTGCCCACTCAACTGTTGGCTCAATTGTAAAACAAAGGTGACCAGGGAAACACTCAAGGACAACAATAACAAGCTCAATACTAAATTGAGCGGTTTTGAAATCATGTTTTTAAACGCCAGATACCCCAGTTTCATCCGTTAATTTTTATCATTTTTTATTCATCAGATGTCGTTTGTTATGGCCTATCTCAATACCTACTACTTTGCGAAAATTCATTTTATAATAGTATATGGTTTTGAAAATGGGACTTTACCCGTTGGTCATGGGTAATGATCAATAGACTGCTTTGACAAATTTTAGCCTCCTCCTTGAGCAAATCAATAACCTTAGCACAGTTCTCATCATCCAAATTGGAAGTAGGCTCATCTGCAAAAATGATTTTTGGTCTGTGAATCAAACCCAAGGCAATACCCAGTCGCTGTTGCTGTCCCTGGCTCAATGCGGTCACTTTCTTATCCAGATGTTCGGCAAGGCCCAACCTTTCCGTAAGTTCATATCCTCTTTTTTTATCATGGCCCTTTAGCGGAAAGCTTTGTCGCAGGAGAAGGTTCTCAGAAACGTTCAAGGATTTAATAAAATGATATTGTTGAAAGATGAGGCCGATCTGTTCCCCTCTAAACCGGTCAAGCGCTTTTCGGGATAACGCATTTAATTTCGTCCCGTCAATGGCAACGGTACCTTTTAGAGGCGGCAACAAGCCCGCCATCAGATACAACAGTGTGGTCTTCCCCACCCCAGATGGGCCAATTACGAGCAAGTGTTCCCCAGGAGACAGCCCGATGTTAGGAAAAGCCATCACTGTACCATTTTTATAAGCATAAGAAAGGTTCGATGTTTCGACCATCTCGAAATTTTTACAAAAATAAGAAGAAATTTTAATGCAACTTAGTTGCATTTGTAAAAATTGAATACATTTGCCCCTATTAATAAGCAGGCTGCTTGCTTTTGAATTTTAAAAACACCTAGTTCAATGACCAATTTGGTACAACTAAAGTACAAATCCGATATCATCGGTGCGCTTGCAAGTACACTCTGTTTTCTACATTGCTTGGCAACACCATTGCTTTTTGTAACACAAGCTGGCCTTTCAATGGGGGAAGCATCGCATCCTTGGTGGTGGGGCTCTTTTGACCTGTTGTTTCTGGCCATTTCTTTTTTCGCCGTGTACTGGTCGGCCAAGGACACCACCAACCGATGGATTGCATATGCTTTTGGATTTCTTTGGACGCTATTGGCATTGATTGTTATTAACGAGAAACTGGAGGTTGTGCATCTGATGGAAGAGGTCATTTATCTTCCAACTATAGGCTTAATTTCACTTCACTTTTACAATCGCCGCTATTGTCATTGTGAAAATGATAGTTGTTGTGCAGATCAAACAAACTAAAAATTGTATTCATGGATAAAGCCCAAATAGAAGTACTTGGTGACAACCACATAGGCACATCAGTAAAAACCCCACTGCGGGCCGATGCGTTTGAACGTACGGAGGAAAAAAAAATCGAAAATATCCAAATTCATTTTTCTAAAATTATGGAAGAGTTGGGATTGGATTTGACAGATGAAAGTCTTAAGGGAACGCCATATCGTTTTGCCAAAATGTATGTTCAGGAACTGTTCTATGGGCTCAACCCTAAGAACAGACCAAAAATTTCTACTTTTCCCAACACTTATGGATATCAAAGTATGTTGGTGGAACAAGACATTACCATAGATTCTTCTTGCGAACACCATTTTCTACCTATTGTAGGGCATGCCCATGTTGGTTATGTACCAAAACACAAGGTCGTAGGGCTATCGAAAATCAATCGATTGGTCGATTATTACGCCCATAGGCCACAGGTACAAGAGCGACTTTGTCTTCAAATTTTGAAAGACTTACAGGAAACCCTCGATACTGAAGACGTTATTGTGGTGATACATGCAAAGCATCTTTGTGTTTCCTCGCGAGGCATCAAGGATAAGGAAAGTGCCACCACAACTATTGAATATGGCGGAACCTTTACAGATACAGAGAAGCGCGTGGAGTTTTTCAATCTCATAAAAAACAACAACATTTAAGGCATCTGTTTCCTTATACCAAAAAAGCAGGTTTAACGTTCATGGTGGCAAAAAAGTATTTACATATTTTATTCTTCGTTACCTTGATGGTCCTCAAGGTCTCCGCTATTGCTATTTATTTGCATCATGATACCTGCGAGCAAGTAGATGATTGCGAGATCTGTGAACACGCCATCTATAATCAAAGCAACGAGTTTTCGAATCCACCTCACTTTCAAGCTATTGAAGTTTCGCAGTCACCTTCCTTATGGCAACCAAAAAGTCGTTATAAGAGCGTCTCCATACCAACGCTTAGTAACAATACGCATTTTGCCAGACCTCCTCCTACCTCATGTATTTAGCGTATCCTGCCCTTAAACATCGGTTTTAAAGGGTACCCTGTCGTTTCTCTTTTTAAAAATTTCCCAACCCCAGGTTTTGTCCACTCCGGAATGCATTTTCCGCATTTTGATGCGACAGCAGCTGGCCAATTTCCATGCAATATGCGGAATGATAGTATGAACACTTAACACTATAAGGCGCATGGTGAAGAATCGCTTTTTCAACAACAATTTTCGACTGCCATTTAAAATGAAGCAACATTTACTTATCATATTATTTTTATTTCTGGGAGCAACCTTGGTACTGGCCCAAAAAGATACCTGCGCTTATTCCGTTAGCGGAAAGGTTTTGGATGTAGATACCGACGAGACCATACCCTATGCTGTGATTAAGGTAAAGGGTACAGAAAAATACACCAGTACCGATAATGAAGGTCGTTTTAAGATCTCTGGTCTGTGCACAAAAAAAAACACGCTGATTATTTCATGCATTGGCTATGCCGATTCCACAAGAGACCATGAACACGATTCAGAAATACACTTTTACTTGTCCCAAGAGGTTACGGGATTGGACGAAGTAACCATTCAAGCAAAACGAACCAAAGAAAAAGGAACTGAATCCATTTCGCAAACTACGATTGGAAAAGCGGCAATTGCCAGCAATCCGACCCAATCGTTGGCAGCAACCCTTTCGCAGCAAAATGGGGTGACCTATACATCTGCCGGTACCAATGTGCAATTACCCGTTATTCATGGTTTGTATGGCAATCGCATCTTGGTATTAAACAATGGCCTAAAACACGGTTTTCAAAATTGGGGTGCCGATCATGCCCCGGAAATAGATATTGCCTCGGCACATAGCATCACTGTTGTAAAGGGTGCTGCCGGTGTAAGGTATGGCCCGGAAGCCTTAGGAGGCGCTATCATCATTGAACCCAACCCCCTACTCCTAAACAATCCGTTTTATGCAGCATTGGGGACAGGTTACCAAACCAACGGTCGTGGATACAATGCCAATTTAGAGCTTGGAAAAGGAACTAAAAATTGGAGTTATTTTGCAAATGGAGGCTATACGAGAATTGGTGATCGCAATACCCCCGATTACAATTTGACGAATTCGGGGAAAGAAGAAAAAGCGTTTAGTTTTGGCGTTCTTCACCACTTAGCCCAGTGGGATTTTAAGGTAAACTATAGCTTTGTTGACCAAAACTTGGCGCTCTTACGGTCTTCTATCGCCACTAGCCCAGACTCATTTATTCGGGCCATCAATTCAAACGAACCCATTATTATCGACCCTTTTTCCTACGCTATCAACCAACCTAGCCAAACGACCCAACACCATTTGGCCAAGGCAGAGATCAATTGGTGGTACACCCAAGGGGCCAGGTTTACCTTACTCGGGGGCGTGCAATTGAACAAAAGGGATGAATTTGACGTACGTAGAAACGCCGAGCTCCCTATAATCGACCTCGATTTGCTTACCTATGACTATCAACTCGAATGGAAACATCCTAGATGGTATGGATTGGATGGTCTGCTAGGCCTTCAATATTTCAGTCAAAATAATGACAATAACCCAGGTACACAGACCACTCCATTTATCCCCAACTATAATACGGACAGGTTCAGCGCTTTTGCAATAGAAAGTATACGGTTCGGAAAAAACACCGTGGAGGCGGGGCTGCGTTTCGATTTTGAAACCAATGATGTGCGGGGCAGGGAAATCAATCAAGATATTTTCAGGGACCATTATACCTTCACCAATTTCACCGGAACGCTGGGGTATGTTCGGCAACTTTCTAAAAACAGCACCTTTAGAACAAACCTAGGCACTGCATGGCGTACTCCCAATATGGAAGAACTATTCAGTTTTGGACAGCACGGCTTTAAAACAACCTTTGGGTTGCTCCGATTTATGGATACCAACGGCGAACTGCGTACCGACGAAGTTATCTCCTTGGGTGAAAGTAATGTAAATCCGGAACGGGGCTATAAATTCATCAATGAATTTCAGCACCGGAAAAATGGAAATACCCATACCGCTACAGTGTATTCCCATTTTATAGAAAACTATGTTTTTGATCGACCCGTTGGCGTTTTCGGCACGATACGCGGTCCCATGCCCGTATTTATTTTCGATCAGGTAGACGCACTTTTCTTTGGCGCCGATTATAATTGGAAAAAGAATTGGACCGATACCATTTTAACCGGTTTTGGTGTAAGCTATCTATGGTCAAGAAATATTGGAGATAATGCCCCCTTGATCAACCAACCGCCAATTTCGACCAATGTTGAACTGCAATGGAACCAAGGTAGCCTATGGCTGTTTGAAGCATCAAAATGGACGGTTCGCCCCAGCTATACTTTTCAACAATTTGAGGCACCTCGTACAGTTACGCCCGAAAGCTTGGTAGATGGGTCTATAGCGCTTACGACGGACTCCGAAATATTCGACTTTGCCAATGCCACCGATGGGTACTTTCTACTTGACGTATCCTGGAGCTTTAAATGGAAGAACTTAAATGGAGGTATTACGGTTCAAAACCTTTTCAATACGGCCTATCGCGACTACCTCAACGAAATGCGCTACTTCGCAGATGAACCGGGCAGAAACCTACTTCTTACATTAAAATACACCCTTAAAACAGCTCGTAAAAATGAATAGAAAAAATATCCCCAAATATAGGACTATGGCAACGAGAGCTCCTTGAATTTTGAAGATTCCCACAGTTCCCTTTAATGCTAATTAAAACAAGTAAAACCTTAAAAAAGAAAAATGAAAGCAATGAATCCATTTAAAAACTTACGTCTACTCGCTATTTTAGTTTCAACTATTGCCTTGGTCGGTTGTAGTAATGATGACGATGCCGCGCCTGAAGAAGAAAACGAAGTGGAAGTATTTACCGATGTCACCCTTATTTTCACCAATACGGCCGATGCCAATGATGTAGTACAAGCTTCCGCTAAAGATCCGGACGGAACAGGCATACAGGAATTGCAGCTTTTGGATGCTGCTATTACCCTTGCCACCGATACGGAGTATACATTGACCTATGAAATTCTAAACGCCTTGAATCCTGAGGATGTGGAAAATATTGGTGCCGAAATCCTTGAGGAGGACCATGAGCACCAGTTTTTCTTTAGTTTCACAGAAGGCGCTTTTGCTAGTCCTACCGGGAACGGAAATATTGATACCGCTGCAGATCCATTAAACTATAATGATCAGGATGAAAATGGAAACCCTGTTGGTTTGGCTACCACTTGGACAACTCCAAGTGTAACTTCGGCAGGAGGATCATTTACCGTTAGATTACAGCACCAGCCAGATGTAAAAACGGCCACGACAGGTTCCAATGATGGCGATACTGATTTCAGCTTGACCTTTGGCTTGAATATTCAATAAATAATTTTACATTCAATCTCCCACTTAATGTTCAAAACGGCAAGGTGGGAGATTTTTTACTACACAAGTTCGCTTTATACCGCAATGGTATGATAAAACACTTTCAATCATCTGAACAACTATTTTTTATAGAAGTGATTGTTATAGGAAGTGTACCTTATTTCAGAGCGTTAGCGCTATGTCTCCGGAGACCAAGCCCACATGACAGCAGTCGGTGCCAACGGTATAATCACTGCTTACAACTTCTTGGTTGTTGATAAACCCTTTAAATTGGATATTTTGCTCTTGGTTGAAACCCAAAATTCCATCTTCTATCAACGGATATTGTCCGAATTCTTGTAACCCCTCAAGTTCAGATGATGTAAGGGATACAGTAATGTCCTTGCCATTTTCCAGGTTTATTACTTTGAAAGAGTCCAAGGCAACAGGGTTTTGATTTTGATCCGTTATAGATACCATAACCCTCACTAAAATCGTAGTACAGATAGCACCTTCACAATCTGAATTTGAATCTAAATCTGAATCATCGTTACTATTGCATGAACTTAGCGGTATCATTAGAAGTGCGGCTAGTACAATTGTGAGTTTTCGAAGTGTTTTTATCATGATGTTCGAATTTATTTTAAGACGAACCAGCACACGCATGGTTGCGCCCAAGTATCACAATTAACAAATAGCATTGGGAAGTTCAAACCGCTGCTTTAGGAGCTGTAAAATTCGAAACAAAAGAATCTTGTTTGCAGTGCTGTTTGCCGTTCCCATTCGTTGTTTCGAGAATCCGGCTTTTACAGAACTAAAAAATGACCCTCAAGTCATACCCTATGGCAATGGAGCGGTAAGGCTACAATTTATTGCGGAGGCAGGTGGTGGGGGTTGCAATACCGAAACCGCTAGCGAAGTAGGTTTTTTTAAAACAAAAAATGATGGCCGAACGTCTCAGGACGGTTTTAATGCTAAATAAAATCACTAGTTTAGGGGACACCTTAAATAAACTAAATTACTTGGAAGTTTTTTTAAATCTTGGATTAGGTGCGGGAATTCTCATGTTCCTTGTTTTGCTGTTCAAGCAGGGTAAAAAACAAAAAGACTACCTATTCCTCTCCTGGATTTTGGCGACACTTTTACAGATTACATTCTATCAGATTACCATTTACAGCTTTGAACTAAGAGGAATATTGGCAATTTTAAGCTTTGGTCTTCCCTTATTGGGAGCACCGCTTTTGTTCCTTTATATCGTAGCCCTCTCCGGGTATAAAGTAACATGGCATACCCTTGCGAAACATATAGCCCCGTATTTTATTTTTGTTATCATTCTCGTAGTCTTACAAAATATCAGCAAGGTTGAACTAATCGCTACAAATGGGCATTTTCCATTGCCAGAGAACGCACCTTTATGGATGCAGTATTATGCAATCCCCCTTGCCATATCGGGTCTGGCATATTGCATTTGGGATGTACTGTTGTTACGAAAACATAGAAAAACAATTGCAACGTTTTTTTCATTCGATGAAAAAATAGATTTGAAATGGGTCACCTATATTGTATACTCATATTTTATTCTTTTTTTACTAAGTTCCTTTCTTATCTTCGGCGCTACTCAATTTCAACTCTTTACCATATCGAACGCTTTTGCTTTTGTAGGTTTTACCTTAAGTGTAATGCTCATCGCCTTTGGCTTTTATGGTTTTCGCCAAACGGCCATATTTTCCAATTTGGATATACAAAATACACAAAGCATAGATTTGGAGTCCTCCAAAATCGAAACTACTTCTTACACTAAATCAGGGCTTACCCAAGATAGAATTGTTTCATATGCCGATCAAATTAGTGAACATATGAAAAATGAAAAGCCCTATTTAAAAGATGATCTTACGCTTTCCATTTTAGCGACGCAAACTAAGCTATCCAACGCCCATCTTTCCCAAGTCTTGAACCAACATTTTCAACTCAACTTTTATGATTTTGTAAACCAATACCGTATTGAGGAATCTAAAGAAATGTTACTTTCTTCAGCGTATGACAAGCTATCCGTTCTTGGAATAGCCTTTGATTGCGGTTTCAAATCAAAATCCTCATTCAATAGATACTTCAAAAAGTACAATGGGATGTCTCCATCCGAATTCAAGAAAAAGAAATTATAAGGGTGGCCACCTATTAAGTGGGGTTACGATATCTTCCCGGTCAACTGGCTAGGTCGATTGTCAATTAATTACCCAACACATTTGCTATAAATATGGAAAAATGATACAACACCACTTTTAGATATAAACAAATCATCTTTAGCAGCAAACTGATTTTTCTGTCATTATTTGTACAATCGGAACCCCTTTTTTCATATCAAAGATTTCAATAATAGGTGTCACCATTCGTTATTAGCAGGATTTTATCAAATTTTAGATGTTCAGCAAAGAATCACGTTAATAAATTAAAAGAGTTAAACTCATTTTGGAAATGCTTATCGGGGCCCCTGACTCTTTCTTATATTAGAGACGTACCCTTTGCCATCTATCAAAAATTGCACATACCCCCTACCTTGCGTGCCCATTTCAAGAGCAATTTCAGGATACTTAAATTCTTTTGCTACATGCTCCTTTATTTTTTTCTCGAAGCAGCCCCGTTGTTCGGCATTTATTTTAATGTCCTCGCATCCAGGAAAAATGGGTATATCCTCAATAACTGAAAAAGGCAGAAGAATTCACCTAGTTGAAACATCAGTTACCTTGTGAAGGACATCCTAGTTGATTCCGTACATACCCTATTTCCAATAACAGCTATGAAAATCATCATATTCTATAGCTCTCTAGATGAGAAACGTATCGGAGCTTCAAATAGCTGATTCATCTCATTTTTCTTGTTTTCAAGAGTAGTTATATTCCCAATAAGATGAAATAGGATTGTCTTATTAATAATGTTTACATAAAAACTACCACTAATAGTATTTGTCTAAGTTGTGGCATACCGATGCATCATTTAGCTGATTATGGCACTAATAAAGATGACCCTGTCAACACCGAATATTGTCGTCATTGTTATCTCAAGGGAGTATTCGTTAATCATGGAATTAGCATGGAAAAGAAGATTGAAAAGAACATCGATAAGGCCCATAAAATGGGTATGAGCAGCGAAGAAGCAACCATCATGTCGCATAATATACTGCCAGCGCTAAAAAGATGGAAAGGGCTTAAGCCGACGGAATAACATCGATTTAAAAGTAAAACAAACCAAAAAAATGATAAGAGTACTTGGCCTATTGCAGGTTAATATTAATAAGTATTGGGATAAGTTACTTTTTCTTAAGATGTCTTAGGTTAGATAACACTTTAAAAGTGTTTCGCAGGGTTGGCCTACAATATCAGGGTTAATTCCAAGACCGTTTTCAATACGTTTTTCAAAAAGGAATCAAGTATGCCCCATAAACAATGGGTTCGGGGCAAGGGTTGATTTTGATTCTATTAAATAAGCCCTTTTTCCTCAAGAGAAGTTCTAAGCTTGGCCTGATTTTCCCAGAAGCGGTCTTTGATCTTTTGCATAATATTCTCAAAATCTGGGTGGCTTGTTAGTGGTTTAATCAGTGGTTCATCTTCAATTAACAAAAACCAATACATATAATTTTCTGTTTCGGAAAATAACCTGAGCTGCTTCATAGCTTCATCGATATTCCCCTCATAGGCGTATTTCCAAACCTGATTAACACTTCTGTAGGAAGACTTATCGGCTTCGCAATATTCCGAAAAATCGTTAAAAAGTTCCGCTGCTTTCATGTCCAACCCCATCTTTTTATAGACCTGGGCGATTTTGGCGTTTTCCTGTAAATAAAGGTTGAGACCATTAGCTTCCCTGGCTTCAACAAATTTCTTGAAATAGAAATAGGCACTGTCATAATTTTCCTCGATGTAATACAACTTCCCGATGTCTTGTAAAAGATCAAGCCGAGTGGTATCCTTATTCCATTCCTTAATCACCAAATTTCTGGTCCGCTCAACATTACCATCCTTCGCAAACAAGATGAATGCCTTTAAATGTGGAGCATAATAATTTTCAGCACTATAATCCAGCGACATGTTGATGTATTTTAACGCCTCATCTGCAAATCCTGATGATACCAGGGCATTACTCAGCTGTAAATAGGTATAGCTCTGGGTAACGGAATCACTGGCAACGTTAAGCTGAACCCCTTTCAAAGCGTACTCAAGGTATTTATTGGTATCGGGAACCATGCTAGAAAAAAATAGCGCAAGTATTTGCACGGCCAGCGATGAATTGGGGTTATATTCCAGTGCCTTATCAAGATGTGGCAATGCCAATTGGTACTCCTTTGTTTCTATGTAGTAAAAAGCTTTGGCGACCAAGCCCTCGGCGGATTTTGAATCGTAAAGTAAGGCTTTGTCCGCAAAGCTGTTGATCTTTTCGGTGTAATGTTTCTCTAGCTGAGACATTTCGAGAAGATAGTATGAAATAGCGATATTAGCATAAGCCAGGGCAAACTCCGGATCTTCTTCTATGGCCTTTTCAAATAGGGGAATGGCAGTTTCCAAGCCTTCAGTGGTACGGGAATAATAAGGATCTAATGCCTGTAAGTAGTAATCATAGGCTAACAAGTTGTCCGTAGGTTTTTTCTCGATTTGCTCTAACTCGGCAGGTGTTACCACTGCTGCTATGGCATCGGCGATTTTCTTCGCCACATCATTTTGCACGGCAAAGATGTCCTTTACTTCTTGATTGTATTGTTCCACCCAAATAGGGGTATCCGTTGAGGCTTCAATCAATTTGATGTTGAGCAAGACTTGATTCCCAACCCGTTGACCACTACCTTCTACCAAATAATTCACATGCAGTTCTTCCGCAATCTCAGGAATGCCCTTGTTCGTTTTTCTGTATTTTTCTACCGAGGTTCTACTAATAACCCGCAAATCCTCGATTTTCTGCAGGTTGTTCAAAGCGGATTCCATTAGTCCGTTTACAAAATATAGGTTGGTGGAATCCGAACTCTCATTTTTAAAGGGCAGCACGGCGATGGATTTTTCAATTTCCACGGTATTTACAGCATCCTTTTTATTAAAAAACAAGATGGAAGCAACAAGTAATGCTAAAACTGATGCAGCAATAACAGGCCAACGGTATTGCTTCAAAAAGCTGGCCTGAACCTTTTCTTTCTCTACCTCTACAGAACCTTTGCCCACCTCTCCTGGTGGATATCCATATAGTTCACGAAAGCACTTAATAAAATAGGAGGTACTTCCAAATCCTACTTGATACGAAATTTCAGAAACTGTCGAGGAAGTTTCCTTGAGCAGCCCCATTGCTTCTTTAAGACGGACTTGACGAATAAATTGGCTTGCGGAAAGTTGTGTCTGTTTCTTGATTTTCCGGAGCAGATTGGACCGGCTCATATTCATGGCATCTGCCAATTCAGAAACTCCAAATTGCTCATTGGCCAGATTTTTCAGAATCAGGGTTTCCGCCTGTTCAATAAAGGTTGCTGTGTTGGCCGATGGATTTGACATGTTTTTTACTAGTTCTAAGTTGCGGAAATTCAAAAATATCCATGTTTTTACAAGGTACTGATACAAAATGAAAAACCACCATTTGCGTCATAATTTACATCCCTGCGCCATAGTTTTTATCCCCACCTGAAACTTTATATCGTTCTCCGCATAGCTCATAGGGGTCGCGTCAAGTTCTACTGCACCTTTGTACCAACAAAATTTATAACGAACAATTTAAAATCAAAATCATGAAAGCAACTAGCAACGGAATCAAGAACAGGGCGGTATTTCTCATCCTTTACCGTAAGCAAAAGAGCTCAATGGGCGCAGTACAGAAACTTTAACCGCTAATTACTGTCAGTAAGAAAACATCAATAACAACACGGTCATGAGAACAATATTCAATCAATCACCAACGGAATCTAGAAGGGTCACTTTCCTTACCCAATTAAAGGACAGCAAGAGAATCCGTTGGGCAGAATCGAGACATTACCTTCATTAACAATCCTACTTCATAGGGTTAGAAAAAGGGATAGGCCCTTATCAAAGTACATCCCTTGTCATAACAAAAATTATCATAAACAATTTAAAATTAAAATCATGAAATCAAAGATTCACGAATACCTATTAAAATTAGATAACAAAGCCATGAGTAAAACAGTTAAAATAAGTTCTTTGAGAACATTGGTAAATATGTCATTAGTGCTCCTTTTATTAACCTCGGCCTGCGGTCAGTCCGGCAATAAATCAAAAACCGAGGCGAGCAATACTACTGAAACGGAATCGGTAGTCGCCGCACCGGAAATTGATATTCAGGCCGCAATACTATCGGACAATCTTGAAGTCGTTAAACAGCATATTTCTGCAGGAACAGATTTGAACAAAAAAGATCCCATGACCGGGGCCACACCATTGATCACTGCCGCGAGCTTTGGAAAAAATAAAATTGCGCAACTGCTCATTGATGCCGGTGCGGATTTGCTGGTTAAAAATAACGATGGGGCGACAGCATTGCATACGGCCGCATTCTTTTGTAGGGTCGAAGTCGTACAGTCGCTTATTGATGCCAAAGCGGATAAGACCGCAAAAAACAACTTTGGTATGACCCCAAGAGAAAGTGTTATGGGGTCTTTTGCAGAAATAAAGCCCATTTATGAAATGCTTCAACAACAATTAGGCCCGATAGGTTTACAAATTGATTTAATGGAAATCGAAAAAACCCGTCCGGTCATTGCAATGATGTTGCAGTAATCAATCTAAAATACATATTCCAATGACAGCAGAAAGAAGATACGATATCGATTGGCTAAGGGTTATAGCTATAGGCTTGCTACTCATCTATCATATAGCCATCATATTCCAACCGTGGGCCATGTTCATAGGCTTTATCAAGAGCGATGAATTCCTAGAAGGTTTATGGAAACTAATGACCATGCTCAACGTCTGGCGCATTCCATTGTTGTTTTACGTATCGGGAATGGGGCTTTACTTTGCCATGCGCAAACGAAATTGGAGGCAATTGCTTTTTGAACGCACAAAGCGGATTCTCTTGCCTTTCCTTTTTGGTTTTATCGCCATCACTACCCTACATATGTTTATTTTTCAGTTGTACTATACGATGCCCTTGGGGTATTATCCACATCAGGGCCATTTATGGTTCTTGGGAAATATCTTTGTGTACGTACTCTTACTTTTACCGCTTTTTTACTATTTGAAGAAGGATGGGAACGGTAAAATCAAAAGAGTTTTATCGCGGCTAATGAGCCATCCCGGTGGACCTTTGTTGGTATCCCTATTTTTTGTCCTCGAGGTTTTGTTGGTAAAGCCCCAGCTGTTTTCATTGTATGCTCAGACTTGGCATGGCTTTTTTAATGGGTTTCTTGCCTTTTTATTCGGCTACCTTTTTGTGTACAGCGGCAAAACATTCTGGCGAACCGTATTAAAATGGAGATGGTTATATATTGGTTTGACCACTGTTTTGTTCGGTATCCGATACTTTATGTACGCTACGGAAGGGCCAGGATATCTTACGGCCATTGAATCAAACTGTTGGATTTTTGGGGTTTTCGGCCTTGGTTACAAGTACTTAAATAAACCAAGTAAAACCCTACGTTATCTGAGCCAAGCGGCGTATCCTGTCTATATCATCCACATGTTTGTACTCTACGCAGGGGCTTTGTTCATATTGCCATTGGAAATTCCTATCTTATTAAAGTTCATAGCTATTGTAGCTTTTACGGGTGTAAGTTGCTTTATCATTTATGAGTTTGTTCTTAGGAGGATTGGTTTTTTAAGGCCTTTGTTCGGATTGAAATGGGTCTATAAGAAAATTGAAAAGGTAAAAACTTCAACCTCGAACCTGAACTGAAAATCCAAAGGGTTAAAATTCTTCACTTTCGTTAAACCTACAGTTAGAATTTATTAAAGCACGGCTAGAACAAGCTGTAAAAGGGCATTAAAGAGCATTAGGCACATTTAAAATATATTTCACATGAAAAGTCAAATTGTACTATTTTTCTCAATAGTAATGCTTATTGCTTGCAACGGCCCTGATAAATCCGGCATCATCCAACAACCAACTATAGCTGATTATCAAGTTGGCGAAAAATGGG
>CALIIC010000041.1 GCA_938020445.1 uncultured Flavobacteriaceae bacterium
GAAGCGGTGAAAAAATTGGTCTCACGTTTGAGATAAAGCCATAGCAACCGATGGCGCTCTAACGATAAGGTAGAAGGGGAAAGTACATTCTCTCGTGGGCTTTCATAGCCATATGGCAAAAACTTACGGAAGCTTTTTTCATCTATTGGATCCGTATAGGTAGTGCCCTTATAGTACAGTGCGAAAATAGGGCGTACCCAATAGCTCATACTAATAAGCAATGGTCTAGGGATAAGGTTTAATACGAATTTGAAAATTTTGGACACGAATTACACGTATTTGTATGCGTTAATCAGCGCTTCTAAACTCAGCTTCCTCATCGCTTTCAATTCCCAAGGCGTCGTACACATATTTGAAGGTAGACAGTAGTTCAGGTTTGCCATTTACAAGGGCCACGTTGTGTTCAAAATGGGCGCTTGGCTTTCCGTCGGCGGTCAAGATGGTCCAGCCATCTTTTAATTGCTTAATTCGGCGCGTACCCATATTGGTCATTGGTTCTATAGCAACGACCATGCCCTCAATAAACTTTTTACCGCGACCTCGTTTCCCATAGTTGGGCATTTCTGGATCTTCGTGCATCTTTCGTCCCAAACCATGACCAACCAATTCCCTAACGACACCATAACCATGGTCTTCAGTAAATTTTTGAATGGCATAACCAACGTCGCCCGTTCTGTTGCCCGCTTTGAATTGCCGAATGCCGACATATAAAGATTCTTTGGTAACCTCTAAGAGCTTTTGTATTTCGGCAGTTACTTGGCCAATAGCGAACGTATAGGCATGATCACCGTAAAAACCATTTTTAAGGGCGCCACAGTCAATCGAAATAATATCCCCTTCTATCAGGGGTGTATCATTGGGAATGCCATGCACGACTTGCGCATTTGGACTCATACAAAGCGAATTTGGAAAATCATAGAGGCCCAAGAAGCCAGGTACCGCGCCATGGTCGCGAATGAAGGTCTCGGCAAGGGCATCTAGTTTCAATGTAGTAATCCCTGGCTTTACTTCACTGGCAAGCATTCCAAGGGTTTTGGAGACAATCAGAGCGCTTTCGCGCATCAACTCGATCTCTTCGGCTGTTTTGGCTATAATCATAGGCGACAAAGGTAAAACATTTGCATAAGTTGGCTACACAAGTGCATGCCGGGTCATAAGGGCCGGCTGTGCGATTCCCATCATCTTTAAAATAGTGGGTGCGATATCGCCTAAGACACCGTCCTTGATTTCTTTTAATTCCGAATCGACCAGGATAAGCGGTACAGGATTCGTTGTATGCGCCGTATTCGGACTCCCATCTGGATTGATCATGGTATCGCAATTTCCATGATCGGCAATCACAATGGTGCTGTAGCCATTTGCCAATCCTTTCGATATAACAGCTTTAGCACAGCCATCGACCACTTCACAAGCTTTGATAGCGGCATTCATATCTCCTGTATGCCCCACCATATCTGGGTTTGCAAAGTTTAGACATATAAAATCAACTTCGCCTTTTTCCAACTCGGGAATAATTGCATCTCGTATTTCATATGCACTCATTTCTGGTTGTAGGTCATAGGTCGCTACTTTGGGAGAGGGACAAAGAATACGTTCTTCCCCTTCAAAAGGAAGTTCCCTGCCACCATTGAAAAAGAAGGTCACGTGGGGATATTTTTCGGTCTCCGCTATGCGTATTTGTTTCTTCCCTGCATTTGCAACAACTTCACCCAGTGTTTGCTCAATATTGTCTTTATCATAGACTACATGAACGCCGGTAAACGAATCGTCATAGTTGGTAAGTGTTACATAATGAAGCGCCAGTTTTTTGGTTTCTTGCGCGGTAAAATCAGCCTGACTCAACATTTGGGTAAGCTCTCTTCCGCGATCGGTCCTGAAATTAAAAAACACGACGACGTCCCCTTCTTGTATTCTTGGTTCAGGAGTGCCTTCCGCATTGGTCATCACCAATGGTTTGATGAATTCATCGGTCACCTCGGTGTCGTAACTATGCTGTATTGCGCTCGAAACATTCGGGGTTTTTTCCCCAATTCCTTTGACCAAAAGGTCGTACGCCATTTTTACCCGCTCCCATCGTTTATCACGATCCATTGCATAATAACGCCCGATCACCGAAGCAAGAGCGGCATTTTTATCAGCACAGAAGTTGGTAAGATCCTCCAAAAAACCTTTTCCACTCTTAGGGTCTACATCTCTACCATCTGTAAAGGCATGCACGAGCATTTGATCTAAACCAAAGTCGGTACCCGCTTGAATAAGTCCTTTGATATGGTTGATATGACTATGCACACCTCCATTGCTTACAAGCCCTAAAAAGTGAACAGGTTTCCCATTTTTTTTTGCATAGGCAAAAGCGTCATTGAGCACCGGTTCGTTTTGGAGCGTGTTTTCTTCCACGGCCAAATTTATTTTGGCAAGGTCTTGATACACAATGCGACCAGCGCCTAGATTCATATGCCCTACTTCGCTATTTCCCATTTGGCCTTCGGGTAGGCCAACATTCATACCATCTGTCAATAAATCGGAGCTTGGATACTTGGTATATAGCGAGTCTATAAAAGGAGTTTGGGCGTTTGCAATGGCCGAGACTTTGGGGTCGGGAGATTTTCCCCAACCGTCTAAAATCATCAATAGTACTTTTTTGTTCATTTGGTGTGCGTTAAGATGGCCCCAAAAGTAGTCCTCTTTGGGAAGTTTTTCAATTATTAGCGGGTGCTTTTTGTCTTTGAAAAAGCGAAAGATGTTAAATAGTGGGGGAATTTGCCCTTAATGTGTTAAAATTTAGTGAATTAACGTTTGTTCCTGAAACAAAAACATATAGACGAAGTCTATATTTGTATAAGTTTATCTTATTCATCAATCTAAATCATTCATCATGAAAAAAACATTTTTTGCCTTAGCCGTTGCCGTATTGGCAATGGGAACCGATCTGTCTGCCTCCATGGGAGGTGAGACCAACGCTGTTGTGAAGACCAGCGATGTTGTAGTTAAGGGTATTAGTTCCTTTTGTAAAGCAATTATGGAGGGAGACGTCGCTACCGTAAAACGAATGATCGATTTAGGCGAGGACGTAAATCAAAAATCTTTGGGAATGACCCCGGCGATTTTTGCAGCCCGTTACAACAAGGCCGAAATTTTGAAGGTGCTGATAAAGAATGGAGCAAACCTTGATCGTACTTGTGACAAGGGATGGTCTATTGAAAAACATGCAAAGCTTTCCAATGCTCAAGAAGTTTTGGATATACTGCGAGAAAATAGTTGATAGCTAACGTTTATTCATCAATCAAAAAACCCCATAGGAAACATCCTACGGGGTTTTGTCATTTACTTATTCCCTTCAAATAGTGTTCAGGTAAAAGAGCGAATAAATAGCGTTTAAAATTCAAATCCGTTCAACGCCCTGTCCATTAGGGCATATACAGCCATAAACAACATAAAAGCGGCAAAAACGGAATAAACTTTCAGTAACACAACTGCAATTTCGGGTTTGCAATCCTCAAAAGCGCGTGTATAAAGATTCTTAAAGTGTACTAGCGTTCCCATTATAGTTTTCTTTAATTATTAATTAAAGCTATAAGGGTTAAATTTGAGACGATGAAGATATTGGGAGCTGTAAATATAGGGAAAAAAAGATAAAAAGACCCTGATATTCAATTAATTAACAGTATTTCGTCGAAAATACCAGACACTTTAACGGAGATTTACAATACCTTTTAACTAAGTATAAAACCCGTGGTTCGCTCGATGAATTATGCTGGGGTTTTGTCGGATAAAACGGGTAAAAAATAGCAGCTACTGTCCTTGGTATTTTTTGATAGCTTCTTTAATTTTTTGAATGCGATTCTCTGGGTCCGGATGGGTGCTTTGAAACTCAGGAACTCGGTTTGGACCTGCCGCGGCCTTTAAAATTTTCATTACTTCGATCATCTCATTGGGGTTGTATCCCGATTGAATCATAAACAGTACTCCAAGTTCATCGCTTTCGAGCTCATCACCACGCCCATTTTTTAGAAGGGTGTTTTGGCCGATTCCTCCAAGAATATTCCCTAAATCCCCGGCACCCACTGTGGCACCCATAGTGGCGGTTTTCCAAGTATTGCTATCTGCGATACGTTCTGCAGAGTGCCTGCCGATTACATGGCCAATTTCATGCCCCATCACACCTGCCAATTGTTCTTCGTTCAGTTGAGAGAACAGTGCATAGGTAATAAAACACTGGCCACCCGGCAGGGCGAATGCATTGATTGATCTATCATCGGCCAATAAGTGAAAATCAAATTTATAAGGGGTTTCCCTTGCAATGCTATTTTGTACCAACTTATTTCCGACCGCTTTTACAAAAGATTGCAAACGTTCGTCAGGATAAAGGCCACCATGCTGTTGCGCCATCTGAGGCGCACTTTGGAGACCAATGGCAATTTCCTGGTCGGGATCCATTGTGATATGTTGCGACCTTCCGGTATATGGGTTTACTTCGGTATTATTACATTTTTTGATAAAGGCAAAGGCAACAATTGCCAACCCGATGGCGATTCTGATTTTCCAACTACTTCTTCTCATAATAGAATGTCTGTACGTTGGTTAAGATACAAAAGACTTATAAAAGTTCTTCGTTGATGTCCAAAATATTGTCCTGGATGTAATTTTTTAAAAAGCCGTTGGTAAAATGCTCAGCGCCTAAGAAGTCTTCCTTTTCCAAGAGTTGAAGAATGTTTTTTCTACGGAATTGCGTGAGCATCGGCACTGAAATGGGCGCATAACTGTAATGCCAAGGTTCATACTTGAATCCTTTTCTTTTCGCATCGTTTGTATAAACCAAATGAAAGTCAAATTTTTTAGAGTGTTCGTCCATCCATCTTTTGAAATTCTCGTAAGGTCCGCCAGCTTCGAACTTTGCCGGTACCAATACATCACCACTTACATTTTTAGAGCCATCTACCAAATCAATATCCGTTCCCCAATGGTGTCTACTTGTTCCTGGAATCGTTGAATATTCGATTATTTTATCAATGGCATCAATGGGTTTCATGTGCTGGTCATCGGTGTATTTTATAAATTTTCGCTCCCAAATACCTTCCTGTCTTGCAAAGTTGCGATAACTCGATACGACCTTTATAACAATACCGTCGCCAAGAGCGGCCTTCTTCATTTCTACAAACGCATCATGTGCAGCTTCCCGTAGGTTAATATCCTTTCCAAAAAGCTCAATATCCGTCTTGCCCATGAGCTCCAAAATAGAATATTCCTCTTCTTGGGAAAATACGATTTGAGGTACAGCGGTTAAAGCGAGTCCTGCAACGCTGCTTTTTTTAATGAATGACCTTCTTTGCATAACAATGTGTTTGGTTGAACAATAGCTGATTCTATAACTGTTTTATTACAAAAATGTTGCCAAGTTGTAATCAATGGCCGGCAACCACCACTCAAAGTTAGTATTTTTCCGCTGCATGCATCAAAACGGAAGGGTGTTCTTTGTTTGGGTCGAATCCTTGTACTTTTTTAATGGGGGATTCTAAGGATTGTTTACTGGTTTAAGGATAGAAATCCTTGGTGTTTGATACCTATATCCTTTAAGGTAAGAATATAAAAGTAGATCCCGTCGGGTAAATTTTTGTTAGAAACCACCACAAAGTTCTGATTGGCTTTCCCGTTAAACGTATTTTCATAGTTCTCCGCATAGTATACTTGACGTCCCCATCTATTGAATATCTTGAGCTCATTGTTAGGCGATAACGCCACCGCATCAAAGTACAATACGTCATTGATGCCATCGTCGTTTGGGGTAACTAAATAATTTCCAAGATCAATATTATCGGTACTTAAACTACCTCCAAAGGTAATTGCCGAATAGTCGTCCGGTATAAAAAGATCAGACGTGAGTTCGCCCGAATTAAAATCACCTGTTATGCTGTTGCCTCCCAGGTTTTCCCATATGCCATCTTGGGTATTCCAACCCACGATGCGTAGATTTTCTATGGCGTCGACAAAGGTATTTAAGTTGCTGTCGGCATCCCATGAAAGCTTGATTCTTGATGAGATATCAGCATCTAAGTCCCAAAATTCATAGGTGCTCACCGCGGTTAAAATGTCGGTACGTTCGTTTGTGTTGAACTGCAGCGAAAAGGTAGAGGGGTTGTTAGGGTCTTCAAAAAAGTAAGCACTCTTAGCCTCGGTATCGGTAGCAGTTGAAAAAATCTCAAGGGGCCTTAGTTTGCCCGCATCCCCTATGGGAAATACAAAGTTTGCTTTGTTTGTAATGCCTGAATAACCGTCTACTTTGGTAGTATCGGTCTCCCCGGTGTAAAAGGCATCATCTATGTAATCTAGGGTTATGTCCAATAGATTTCTAGGAGTAAAAACATTGCCCACAACGAAATTACTGTTATTGGTTATTCCTACGCCCACGTCCAAGAAAAGATTGTTGTTAACCACAATTTCCATATCTTGAAAAATAGGGCGAAAAGCACCTGAAATCAAAATACTATTGGAATTGTAGAACCCTGCGAGTCCCTTGTTATCATCCGAAACGCCGTCGTTGATAAAGTCGTAGTGAAAACCTACTGCCCCATTATCATGAATTTTAAGATTCCCATAATTGTGTACCGGTTCTTGGGCTAGGGCGTTTGTGCTTAGGGCCAAACATACTATGATGACCATAAACCAAGATGTGTTCGAATAGGACATGTATTTATCTGTATGCTTCATAAATCACAAGAATACCACCTGTAAAATTATCTGTATTTACGGTAAAACCGTCGGTGTTAAACGTAGCAAGGCTAGCAGAGGTCAAACCAAGATTATCTCCGTCATTATTTGCATAGCGAAGGCCGATACTATGAGAACTAGAAGCGTATCGCGAGATATCATTTACCGAGGCGCCACTCGCCCCGTTGAAAATTACTTGTTGGGTTATGGTTGCACCATTATCTCTGGCAAAACCCTTCATCGAACCATGTACGTTGACAAATGTATTGTCATTTTCTGAAGTGCCATTATCCGCATTTACGTTCGGACCTGCTATATTCGCATAGGCTGTAAAAGTAATGCTCGAAGGTTGAAAGGGTAGGCCGGAAACGACCACATTTCCAGTTCCACTTATTTGAAACGTACCTACATGGAAACCCGAGGAAACATCATCTGCGGAGGGAACCGCTTCAAAACCCGAGGCCGTGTTCAAATACATTTTTTCTTCTTCCGAATTGTAAATTAAAGACCCCTCGACAGGGTTGGTGATGGTACTCATTTCTGCGGTAGTTGCCTGAACCAGACCTAGAAGGAGTCCTCCATCTATTTGAGCTTTCATCGATAGGGTAGCCATGAAAAGAAACCCTGTGATTGTTATTTTTTTGATCATCTTTTTATATTTATAGGTCTAGTATCGTAAACATGAATTCGGAATCATAGCGACTTCTATCGGTACCTCCATTATCGTTGTCCCCCGTAATTACCTCAAAACTGGTCGCGGTTTGCGTGTTGTATGAAATACCTGGGTCATCGTTTCCAGAACCGCCTCTACCGGGCTGTGAGAGTTGTATAATATAATTTGCATCCGATACCAGTCCCGTTGGAAGGTTAACGCGGTATCGTCCCGTACCTAATTTGGTGATGGTAATTCCAGGGGTTACTCTGGTCAATCCTCCTGCCGCGGAAATCTTTCCAAAAGCTTTGATCGGACTTTCGAAATAAGCACCGCCATTGGCACCACTTGTAATGCTATTGTCAGTTTCAGCGCCAACAACATTTGCTGTTTGAGAAGCGCTGGCCTCATTCGAATAGGTAATAATACCAGTACTTGTATCCTGATTCAAGTTTGTGGTCGTTTCTGAAGTTGACGGAAGTGTTACACTGTTCGACCCTGTCGCCGGGTTGGTCAAAGTAAGAACGTTTCCACTTAGGTTGAGGTCTGTAAGTTCGTTGGTAACGCTTCCATCGACCTCGGTAAAGGTACTTTCGATGACGTACGCATCTCCTGTAATTCCAGTTCCCGATACGGAGATATCTGTTCCTGCGGTAATCAAGGTCTCCGACCCATCGGCGGAAGGCAGCGTAACGCTATTGGACCCTGTCGCCGGGTTGGTCAAAGTAAGAACGTCTCCACTTAGGTTGAGGTCCGTTAGTTCATTGGTGATACTGCCATCGACCTCGGTAAAGGTATTGGCGATGACGTATGCATCCCCGGTGGCCCCTGTTCCCGATACCGAAATATTACTGCCAGCAGTGACCAAGGTTTCCGTTCCATCTGCCGAGGGCAGCGTTACGCTATTGGACCCAGTCGCAGGGTTGGTCAAAGTAAGAACGTTTCCACTTAGGTTGAGGTCCGTTAGTTCATTGGTGATACTGCCATCGACCTCGGTAAAGGTATTGGCGATGACGTATGCATCCCCGGTGGCCCCTGTTCCCGATACCGAAATATTACTGCCAGCGGTGACCAAGGTTTCCGTCCCGTCTGCAGAGGGCAGCGTTACGCTATTGGACCCAGTCGCAGGGTTGGTGAGCGTAAGGGTACTTCCGCTGAGACTAAGGTCGGTCAATTCGTTGGTTGCATTCGAATCAGCATCTTGAATATTGATGGTCGTATTGCTTCCCCCGGAAATCTGTATTTCCACACTCTCATTTGGAGTTACTACGGCATTGCTAAGCCCCTGACTGTCCGTTCCTACACCACTGGCATCGACCCAGTCTGTACCAGTAGCCGTGCTACTCAATACCTGGCCTGCAGTACCGGGATCCCCATCTTTATCTTCAAAACTGCCATCTAGTCGCATATTTCCTGCTACTTGCAATGCTTCATCCGGTGTTGTGGTACCTATTCCGATATTTCCTGAGGTATCGATTCTAAGTGCTTCCGCACCGGCGGTACTAAAACCTAGTTGGTCCGTAGCGGCCCTGAACATACCGGTATTTCCGTCATTATTGAATCGGTAAGAAGGAGCGGTGGCCGTCCCGTCCGCATTTGCAAAAGAGGTTGCGCGAACCTGCCCTGTTACCTGTAACTTATGGGTGGGACTGTCCGTACCGATTCCTAATCTGTTATTGGTACTATCCCAGAATAGCTGTCCGTTGTTTTCGGTAATGTTTCCAGCAGCACCTGCAAAAAATACAGAACCTGTAGTTCCGGTATAATCTAGTGTGCTAGAATCTACCCAGGCCACGTTTCCAGAAGAATTGGTGGTCAATACTTGGTCATTTGCTCCAGGGGCAATTTCCAAGGTCACATCGCCTAATAAGGCATCAGTCTCGCCGCCTACCGTTAGGGTGGAGGAAGAAATATCTCCATCACCAATAGCTGTTGTAGGATCTATTTCCAATGATCCATCCGTGGCTTGTATCAGTCCCGTTCCCGCTATATTCGGGTTTATTTTTGTTCTGTCTACCGCATCGTCCGCAATTGCGAGTGTGACGTTTCCGAAAGTGGCATTTGCACCACCGGTTACGGTAAGATCGGTAGCGGAAATAGTTCCTGCGGCCAAGCCATCTACATAATTTTTCGTAGCGACATCCTGCGCATTTACGGGATCATTTACGCCTGTAATACCATTGTTTCCCATGGCCAAGGGGCCAGTCATATTATCACCAATGCTATTTACGTAGCGGGCATCGGCAGTTGCCAAATCGGTGGTGACTTCTTGCCAACCCGTTGGGTCGTCATAGATAAACGCAACCCCATTTCTATCGGTATTTGGAGCTACTTCCCCTGACACGATGTATACATCGGCATCTATACCTGTTGCTGGCAAATCTGCCTCCAGACCAGTACTTACACTTGATAGTACGACGGCAACATTTCCATTGGCGGCTGGGTTAACACCATTGACACTTCGCACGATATTTGGAATGGTAGTAGTACCGCCCGTTTCATCAGAATACACCAAAGTGCTTTCAGCTCCGGTCGGACTGGCCAAACCTGTTATGGTCTCATCAATTTCAACCAAAGTTCCATCAGCTTCCGTTACAAGTGCTATGAGGTGACCATCGATCACGTCGGTTATTTCAAAAGATGCAACCTCGGCATCCACATATGTTTTTACGGCATTTTGTGTGGGAAACAGCACATCCGAAGTGCCAAGAGCCCCATCGGTAGACTTGTTGGCAGTATCTTCTTTGAGAGCAATGGCATTGGTATTGGCCGTGATATCTGCTGATTCTTCCAAGGCCGTAAGGTCGGCGCTGAAGGATGTGGTTCCTTCATTCACCGTAAGGTCGGCGCCATCAAAGGTAAGGGCGGTGATATCATCGTCGGCCGTTGCGGTAATCTGGGCATCAACATAAGTTTTTACAGCGTTTTGGGTCGGAAAAAGTAAATCTGAAGCGCCAAGGGCCACATCGGTAGATTTATTTGCCGCATCTTCTTTAAGGGCAATGGCATTGGTATTGGCCGTGATATCTGCCGACTCTTCAAGGGTTGAAAGGTTAGCACTAAAAGAAGTGGCCCCCTCCTCAACGGTAAGGTCGGTGCCATCAAAGGTCATATCGGTAATATCATCGTCGGCGGTGGCGGTAATCTGTCCGTCCACATAGGTTTTGACGGCATTTTGAGATGGGAAGAGCACATCGGAGGTTCCAAGTGCTGTGTCGGTCGATTTGTTTGCGGTATCCTCTTTTAAGGCGATGGCCGCATCCGCGTCGGCCTCATTGGTATCCACATCGGCCTGCACCGCTGCTATTGCGGCATCGGCATCTGCCTCATTGGTATCCACATCGGCCTGTATGGCCGCTTCGACGGCGGTCGCCCTTGTGACCTCATTTGCGATGGCGGTGGCATTGGCGGTGATATCGGCGGATTCCTCGAGCGCCGAGAGATCGGCACTGAAGGTAGTTGTTCCTTCCTCCACGGTAAGGTCCGTTCCGTCAAAGGTGACACCGCTGATGTCGTCGTCGGCCCCGGCTATTGCAGTATCGGTTATGGTCTTTAACTCATCAATCGCATCTTGTACGGTAGTAGCTGTTAATCCTGAGGCGCCATTGTTATAGTTATTTGAGACTGCATTGGTATCAATAATAGTAATAGACCCTCCGCTGTTCATAAAAGAATAGGTGCCGTCTCCATTGTTTTGCAAGGATGCTTGCGAAATGGTAATATCGGTTCCGGCTTCATTGGTATAGGTGAACGTACCGTTTCCATTGTCGATGAGTGTTGTAACGGTTTCGCCGGCCGAAACATTCACACATAGGCTGCTCCAACTACCATTGTTAAACTGAAAGAGACAATCGTCATCTGTATTGTAGACTAATGCCCCATTCAATGGAGTAATACCGTTCATTTGAATAGTGGTGACACGAGTGACAACAAAAACCTTGGAAGCACTTTCCAACTCCATAATAGAGGTGGCATCTATCGTATTAATGTTGTCGCCTATTTTTACCTGGCCGAAGGTTATTGAGATACTAAAAAGTACCATCAATGTAATGATTGACTTCATTTTTGGGGGATTAATGAGTTCTAAATGTTTCCTGTAAATTATAGAAATGGGAAGTGGTAGTTAAAAGAATGTTGTGAATTAGGGGGAAAGGATGGTGAAGTAAGGAAAACAAGTGGTGTGGAATAGTTGCGACGAGCTGTATTTAGAGGCTTAATCGATAAAAGTAAACTTCAAAATATGTAGGTAAAAACATCTTTTTTAAACAATAAACAGCCCTAGGGTCGAGCGGATAAATACAGGAATCCTTGAAATTCAAGGTCTAAATCATAGAGGGAGGCAATGTAAAAATAGACCCCGGAAGGCAATCCTTTTTCTTGCTTCATCACAAAACTACCTGAAGTGGCAAGTCCATCAAACTCATTTGTATAATTTGTCTTTTCGAACACTTTCAACCCAAAACGATCAAATATCAACAACTTGTTGTTGGGCGATTGTTCCAATTCGGGAATGATTAATACGTCATTGATACCATCTCCATTCGGTGTTACTAGGTAATTGCCTAAATCCAGCCCTTCAAGTGCTTCGCCTGCAGCGCCGAATGTAATCACTTCATAGTCGTTCGGCACAAAGGCATTAGATGCTGTAAAACCTGCTGTTAAATCACCAACTCCTCCGGCATTCCCGAGTGTAACCCATTGACTGGCGGATTTACTCCAGCCGACCGGTACAATAGTGGTCACGTCATCGGTAAGCGCGGCCATATCGCTTGCCGCGTTCCAGCTAATTTGAATGGTGGAAGAGACGCTACCTTCCAAGCGCCAAAACTCTCGGGTACTGATTGTTCCGACCGAGGCCGGTTTACTTTCTGTATTGAAGACTGTTGTAAAAGTACTGGGGTTGTTCGGGTCTTCGGAAAAATAGGCACATTTGGCAAATTCGTTAATTCCCTGCGAATTAAGGATCAAGGGGCGAAGTTGGTCAAAATCACCCACTGGAAATGTGAAATTCTGTTGTTGGGTGATGCTAACATACCCATCTACTTTGTTGGGGTCGCCTTCTCCATTGTAGAAGCTATTTTCCAGAAAATTAAGAGTCACTTCCGGCGCTTCTTTGGGGGTAAGAACATTTCCAGAAATAAAATTACTGTTATTGGAAATGTTTAAACTGGTTCGCAGCACAGCGGTAAGGGTGGTTGCAAATTCTACATCGTTTAAAGTGGCCGGTACGGCACCTAAAATATCAATGGTATTGTCACCATAAAAACCGGCAAGGCCTAAATTTTCGTCGAAAATACCATTGTTGATCAGATCGGTATGAAAACCTATTTTTCCATTTTCATGAATACGTAGGTTACCCGAGTTTTGAAGCGCGGTTTGGGCATGGCCAAAAACACAGCTTAGAAAGAGTATGTATAAATAGCGTCTCATATTATTTTATTAATTGCCATTCGGTTCCATCGCTTTGAATCCAGATAGCGCCACCATGTACGGTAGTTAATTGTTCTTTGTTTTCAAAATCCCGATAGGGCACACTCAAAGAAGTAGTTGAACCTCCCAAATCTTTGATGACAAATATGGCACCAGTTACTGAATTTGCATTCGGTAATGTTACATTACTTACTGTGCCTTCAAGAATAATGGTATGGTCGTTCGATGTAATTGTAACTGAATTTTCCACGATACGGCGAATCGATTTGACCTGCCCTAAAGCGTTCCCGGATTTTAATGCCCCACCAACCGGTGCTCGCCATGTAGGAACGCCTCCATCAATAATTAAAATATCCCCATTAGTCGTTCCTGTAACATCTAATTTAGCAGGTGTAATAGTACCGTCAATTAATTCGGATTCTCCAACGGAATCTGCTCGCAATTCGCCTTTATCAACGGAATCAGTGGCCAAGTCCGAAGCCGTAATCGAGTTGTCAGCAATTAATCCACCAGCTCCACCTACAATTCCCCCAGCGGGAATTTCAATGGTGACATTACTGAAAACAGCGTTGGCACCACCTCCAATGGTAAGGCTCGTAGAAGATAATGTCCCGTTTCCTGTAATAGCAGTGTTATCTACTGAAAACGCTGTTCCTGTAAGGGTCAAACCACTACCCGCGGTATAAGTTGTATTTGCATCTCCGTCGGCAATATCACCTGGGACGCTGGTGATATTGGTCCAATCTGGGGCAATGCTCGCGTTGTTAACAGCAAATTGAGTACCGGTTAATATGAGACCTAAACCAGCGGTATATGTTGTATTGTCATCCCCATCGGCCAAATCAGCAGGTATTCCGGTAATAGCGGTCCAATTTGGTACCATCCAAACAACATCGCCTACTGCATCGGTGGTGAGTACCTGCCCGTCGGTTCCCTGTAAGATCTTGTCCGGTGTTACATTATCGTCGGCAATTTTGGGAGTGGTCACTGCATCGTCTGCAAGATCCAGTTCGTTACCCAATGTACCGTCTCCATCAATAGTGGCTGTCGTATTCACTGCCACGGTTGCGGGAGCTGCCCAAACAACATCACCCGCAGCATCGGTGGTCAACACCTGTCCGTCGGTTCCCTGTAAGATCTTGTCCGGTGTTACATTATCGTCGGCAATTTTGGGAGTGGTCACTGCATAGTCTGCAAGATCCAGTTCGTTACCCAATGTACCGTCTCCATCAATGGTGGGGGTCGTATTCACCGCAACGGTGGCAGGAGCTGCCCATACGACATCACCCGCAGCATCGGTGGTGAGCACCTGTCCGTCGGTTCCCTGTAAGATCTTATCGGGGGTCACATTATCGTCGGCTATTTTAGGTGTTGTCACGGCATTATCTGCAAGATCCAGTTCGTTGCCCAATGTACCGTGTCCATCAATGGTAGCGGTCGTATTCACCGCCACGGTTGCGGGAGCGGCCCAAACAACATCGCCTACTGCATCGGTGGTGAGTACCTGCCCGTCGGTTCCTTGTAGGATCTTGTCCGGTGTCACATTATCATCGGCTATTTTGGGAGTTGTCACAGCATCGTCCGCAAGATCCAGTTCGTTGCCCAATGTACCGTCACCATCAATGGTAACGGTCGTATTCACTGCTACCACTGCCGGCGCCGCCCATACGACATCGCCTACAGCATCGGTGGTCATCACCTGTCCGTCGATTCCCTGCAGGATCTTGTCCGGTGTCACATTATCGTCGGCTATTTTGGGAGTGGTCACTGCATCGTCTGCAAGATCCAGTTCGTTACCCAATGTACCGTCTCCATCAATGGTGGGGGTCGTATTCACCGCAACGGTGGCAGGAGCTGCCCATACGACATCGCCTACAGCATCGGTGGTGAGCACCTGTCCGTCCGTTCCCTGTAAGATCTTGTCCGGTGTCACGTTATCGTCGGCTATTTTGGGAGTTGTCACGGCATCGTCTGCAAGATCCAGTTCGTTGCCCAATGTACCGTCTCCATCAATGGTGGGGGTCGTATTCACCGCCACGGTGGCGGGAGCTGCCCAAACAACATCACCTACTGCATCGGTGGTCAATACCTGTCCGTCGGTTCCCTGTAAAATCTTGTCCGGTGTCACATTGTCGTCAACAATTTTTGGAGTGGTTACGGCATCATCTTCAAGTGTAAGTAGATAAGGGTCTAAGGTCGTACCAGTACCCGCTACTGCTATAGCTGAGGTGGTATTTATGACCGTTTCGGAGCCATCACCGGCCGTTGCGGTAAGGACATAAGGGTCTGCTGTTGTTCCGGTTCCTGTCACCCCAACGGTAGAAGCCGTAGGGTCAATAATCGTTTCGGAGCCATCACCGGCCGTTGCGGTAAGGACGTAGGGATCTGCCGTTGTTCCGGTCCCCGTAACGCCAATTGTTGAAGCCGTAGGGTCAATTACGGTCTCTGAACCATCCGCTCCACCACCCGCAACAGCTGCCCATTCAACAGTACCTGCCGTCGTGCTTACCAACATTTGATTGGTAGCTGGAGTGGGAGTTACTGGTTGTATTTTTGCGGTGGTGATACCGCCATCTGCAACCTGAAATGTATTCCCCGCCTGTCCATTACCTACAATGGTGATTTGATCGGCCAATTCCGTAGTTCCCCCTCCTGTTGCAAGTGTTTCCCAGGCCACCGCACCCGTGGCATCTGTAGTCAATACTTGTCCGTTTACGGCTGATGGTTCTATTTTTATTGGGGTAATTCCGGCGTCCGGGACTGAAAGTGCAGTGGTTGTGCCATCTCCAACAATCGTAAGTCCATCTGTGTTAACCGTACCGGTGCCAGTAGGTACTGTAGCCCAAACAACATTACCGGCCGCATTGGTACTCAAAAATTGACCATTGGTGGGCGAAGGTTCTATTTTAAAAGGGTCTGCTCCAGTACCTAGGCCCGTAAGGGTGGTGCCATCAACCACTTGGGTGCTGACGATACTGGCCAACGGAACCGTTGTGTCGGTACCTCCTTCCGTGATGATTAAATCGGTGCCCGTTAAGACGGCATTGGTGATAAGCTCATCGGTAGCGTCGGGAGTTCCGGCAAAACCAGCTAAATCAATTTCATCATCTGCCCCGGTCGGATTCGAAAGGGTTAATAGATTTCCTGTAAGCGAAAGGTTTTGTACTTCATTTTCAGGGTTTCCATCCTGATCGTTTGCAATGGCGGTCGTGTTCACCGCAATTGCATCCAGTACCGGTTGTTCATCATAGAACGCACCCTCATCACTACCAATGGTAAGGGCGTTCCCGATGTCTTCACTTACGGTTACAGTGAGATCTCCTGCGGTTAGAAAAGGAACATCATTAATAAAAAAACTTAAGGGAAGGCTATCTCGATCAATGGCAAAAGGTCCGACTGCATTTTCACTTAACGCAATTTTGGTCACCGAATTACGCGCTAATTTATTGGCTCCTATCGAATTATCGTTGATATCGTCACCGAATATACCGCCATCTACAATTTGTTCGGTGCGGATGCTATTGGGCGCTACTTCTAGATTATTACCAGTGGCCGTCTCTGTTAAAACAATCGTACTTATTTGATTGACAATAGGGTCTGTGGTAACGTTGATGTTGGCTCCCTCGCAAAGATTCATCCATTGTACGCCATTAAAATAATGAATGCATTGCGCATCTGTGTTGTAGACAATGGCCCCTTGTCCTGGAGTTATGGCTTCCATTTGCTCCGTAGTTACTCGGGTAATAATCAATGCCATTGTGGTGCTTTCCAATTCCAGTACGGCAGCAGGATCAATGGTCTGTGGGTTATCACCGATTTTAACCTGTGCTGAAATAGATATGCAACAAAGTATCCCAAAAAGGAAGGACAATCCCAGTGTTCTCATAGACTAAGATTTATTCAGATTTTAAAATGTGGCGGGTTGGCAAAAATATACTAATCTTGCTAGTAAGCCACTATTATTAGTTAAATTGAACTTAGTGTCCGTTGAACAGCAAATAATTCTCGTTTAAGAGTGTTTTTAACACTTTGCACAGCTACACTTGATTTTTGGTCCATAAAAGTTGGTCTGACCTTAGGAACAAATTAACAAAAGTTTAGTGATGCGAGTTTTTTTATCCACCCAACTTATATTTTCTTTATCCATATGAAAACAACTACCGCACGAATTACCCTATTTGTTCTACTTCTTTTTTTCGGCGTCTCCAGCATTTTCGCGCAGGAAGATGACCGTGTATTGCTCAGAGGGCAGGTACTGTATCGCAATGTAAATGTTCCCAATGAGAATGTAATTAATATAACTACGGAAAATGGTACGATCACGGATGATAATGGGCGATTTGCAATTCGGGTAAAAGCAGGAGATGATTTGGCGTTCACGGCCGTGAATTTTCAGTTGATGGTGGTAAAAATTACCGAAGAAATCCTAAAAAACAATCGATTAGTGGTCGAAGTGAATGAAAAGGTGACCGAATTGGAAGAGGTGGTGGTCACCCCAGAGGATCAAGAACGTTTTGTGGAAGTAAAAAGCTCCGAATTTAAAAAGTACGAGTATGAGATTGATCGTTCTTCGGAGGTCGATAATATTGCAATGTCACAAAGTGAACGGGGCATGACCGACGGAATTAATTTCGTCAATATTTTCAAGGCGCTTTTAAAGGCAGGGCGCAAAAAGGCAGTAGATGACGGACCAAGTTTAAAGCCTAGTGAAGTATTACGCCAGGTATACGACGATGAATTTTTTGTAGTGGATCTAAAACTTCCGCAGGAACAGATCAACGGTTTTTTGTTTTATGTTGATGACAAAATGCCGGCAAATACTTTACTCAAGAAAAGTAATGAATTTGAATTGATCGATTTCTTGGTAACCCATAGTAAAACCTATTTGGAGGGACTGGATGGGGAAGAGTAACCTATTTCTGGTTTGTTTACTTTTCATGGGGTATGGGGTTTTCTCACAAACACTCGGATCTCAGGAATTAAACGGAAAGGTATATAGCAACGATGGCGATGTTGCGGCTACCCATGTATTGAATATTACTTCCCAACGAGCTGCCATTACCGATATCGACGGTTTTTTTACCATTACAGCGCAGTTGAACGACACCATTGTCTTTTCTGCCGTGCAATACAAAAAAAAACAATTGGTCGTGAGCCTAGAGATGCTTAAAAGCAAGTTTCTCATGGTACCTTTGGAAGAAGCGCTTACCCAATTAGATGAGGTAATTGTGATGCCCTATAACTTGAGTGGAGATATGACGATGGATGCCAAGCGATTGGAAATCGATCCGGTCGTTACCGCTTCTACGCTGAATTTGCCTAACGCGTATCTAAAGCCTCCCGATCAGACACAGCGAATGTTGCTGACCGCTACCGATCCCAAAAGTCTTGATTTTATCTTCAACGCAATTTCCGGGCGAACAAAAAGATTGAAAAATCAAGTGAAGCAAGAAAAGACTTATGCACGTACTGAAAAGGTGCGGTCTTTTTATAAAGATTCTTTGATTGTCAGCGATTTAAAGATTCCACAGAATAAAATTGATGATTTCTTCTATTACTGCGAAGTGGATAGTGGCTTTCAAAAAGCAGTTTCAACCAAAGACCGCCTAAAGATTTGGGATGTAATGCGTATTAAAAGTGTTGCATACAGAAGAAATAATGAACTTGATTAAGCTATTATGAATATGGCCTTTGACTTTTTGGTGTCAATTTAAAATGCATGTCTTTTATAAAAAGGTTTTTGGCACGCGATTTGTTTATTTTTAATGGAATAACTTGATAGCTATGGTTGGTTTAAAAAAATACTTTCTGATTTTATTGCTTCCTCTTTTAGGATTTGTTGCGGTTCATAAGTTTTACGTAAGTGTTACAAACATTGGCTATTCGGAAAAAGACCGTGCACTGCAGATCACCAGTCGAATTTTTATAGATGATTTGGAGGACCTGTTATTGGAACGTTATGAGATCCATGGCAGATTGGCGACCGAACTTGAATTGGAATCGGCAGACATGTATATCCAAAAATATTTAAAGCAGAAAATTGCCTTTGAAATTAACGGAGAGGAAAGAAGTTTTGATTTTTTGGCGAAGAAGTATGACAATGACGTGGTGATTTGTTATTTGGAAGTTCCCGATGTGGATTTAGAGGACACAAAATCAATTGAAATACGAAACGAATTGCTTACTGATGTCTATGATGAACAACAGAATGTGGTACACTTTAAAATCAATGGCAAGAAAAAAAGCTTTGTGCTCATTAAAGAGAATAATAAAGGAATGTTAAACTTCTAACATTTATTAACAAATTCTTAGAAAAACTTTACATTTCCGTGCTAATTAATTAAAACGATGATGACTAAAATTAAGTATTACGTTGTGGCTTTGCTGTTTCTTTTTTCAGCTGTTACAATTGCCCAGGAAGGGGCACCGAAAGAAAAAGAGCCAGGGCATACGAATCAGAGTTTGTTCAAACAATTGAAAGAAGAGTTTTCTACCCCGAATACGTACCGTTCGGCATCGGGCGCTCCAGGACCTGATTACTATCAACAGCAAGCGAACTATGTGATGAACATAGAGCTCGATGACAAGAATCGCCGAATTTACGGTGATGAAACGATTACCTATATTAATAATTCTCCAGATGATTTGGAGTATTTATGGGTGCAGTTGGATCAAAATATTCGCACCAAAGATTCAAAGGCGAAATTGAAAAATGGTGAGGGTGTTCCGTTCGCCCAAGGAACGGGAAGTTTTGTTGGGAAATATATGGGCGAAGGGTTTGATGGAGGCTTCGTAATAGAACATGTAAAAGATGCTGCTGGAAAAGCATTGCCGTACACCATCAATTTCACGATGATGCGCATCGATTTGCCAAAACCCTTGAAAAGTAAGGAAAGTGTTTCTTTTTCGATCAAATGGAATTTCAATATTCCGGATCATACGGTCAATCGTGCACGATCTGGTTACGAGGAATTTGAAGATGGGAATAGAGCTTATGTAATTGCACAGTTCTTTCCTAGAATGGCCGTTTACAGCGATGTAGAAGGATGGCAGAACCACCAATTTTGGGGCAATGGCGAATTCGCACTTACCTTCGGTGATTACGATGTGAATATCACCGTACCTGCGGATCATATTTTGGATGCTACCGGTACCTTGCAAAACCGGAAAGAAGTATTTTCCAAAACAATGCTCGCTAGGTATGCAAACGCAAAAAAATCCTATGATAAACCGGTTATTATCGTAAATCAAAAAGAGGCAGAAGAAGCTTCAAAAGGTTTTTCGGACAAGAAAAAAACGTGGAAGTTCAAAGCCAAGAATGTACGTGATTATGGTTTTGCTACATCTCGAAGGTTTATATGGGATATGCAAGCGGTAAAAGTAGGCAGTAAAGATGTGATGGCTGTTTCATTGTACCCAAAAGAAGGGAATCCGCTTTGGGAAGAATACTCAACGAAAGCGGTTGCTCATACCTTATTATCCTATTCTGCACATAGTTTTGATTATCCTTATCCAAAAGCGATTTCGGTACATGCTAAAAATCAGGGGATGGAATATCCTATGATTTGCTGGAATTACGGCCGACCAACGCCCGATGGAAAATACTCCGATCGTGTAAAATACGGCATGATCAGTGTCATCATTCATGAAGTGGGCCATAACTTCTTCCCAATGATCGTCAATTCAGATGAACGACAATGGGGTTGGATGGATGAAGGCCTTGATACATTTATGCAGTATATGGCTGAGCAGGAGTTTGGGGAAAAATTTCCTGAAGCGGTTGCTCCCAACAAAAATTACCCATCGCGTAGAGGTGCTCCATCAAAGATAGTACCCTATATGTCTGGTGATCAAACCACGATTTCGCCGATTATGTCGAATCCGGAAAATGTATTCCAATTAGGGCCGAATGCCTATGGAAAACCGGCAACTGCCTTGAATATACTTCGGGAAACCGTTATGGGAAGGGAGCTGTTTGATCATGCTTTTAAGACCTATTCGAAAAGATGGATGTTCAAACACCCAACTCCGGAAGATTTCTTCAGAACTATGGAAGATGCATCGGCCGTTGATTTAGACTGGTATTGGAGAGGTTGGTTCTATACCACCGACTACGTAGACATAGGTGTAAAAGGAATAAAAAAATACTATGTCTCCAATAAGCCTACCCAAAAGATGAAGGAGTATATGGCTGCTCGAAATATGAAAGAAGAAGACTTGCCACCTTTGGTGTATTTGGCCGAAGAGGGGAGTGAGGATTTTGATCCTTCCTTAAAGGGAAAAGCTCCCTCGGAAAGTTCTAAGAGTCTTAAGGAATTTATGATGGACAATATGACCGCTGCGGAGCGTTCAGCGGTGAAGGAACCCAAGTATTTCTATCAAATCACCTATGACAAACCAGGTGGAATACCCATGCCGATCATCGTTGAATACACCTATGCTGATGGCAGCACTGAGAATATTACCTACCCTCCTGAGGTTTGGAGAAAGAACGGGAAGGAAATCAGCGTGGTCATTGCTTCCGAGACAGAATTGAAAGGCATTGTTGTAGATCCGAAGGCCGAAACTGCCGATATTGATACGACCAATAATAGCTGGCCCAAAAAAGAAGCTCCATCCGATTTTGACAAAATTAAAAAAACCATAAAAGGAAAATAATCTTTTAGGAAAATCGTTAAAAAAAAGCCCTGTCATGTACGGGGCTTTTTTATCTTGACTATATTTACAGTATGTTTTCTACCTACTTTTTATTCATAAGCGGCGGTGAAATTTTCTTCATTATGTTCATCGTTGTCATGGTTTTTGGAGCGGATAAAATCCCTGATATCGCAAGAGGTCTAGGGAAAGGCATGCGACAATTAAAAGATGCTACCGAGGATATCAAGCAAGAAATACAGAAAAGTGCCGATAAGCAAGGTATTGATACAAGTTTCGTTTCCGATATCAAAAAAGACATCGATGATGTAAAGAAAAACCTGGGTTCAGGGCTTGCAGATGATATCAAAAAAGAGATCGACCCTATTAAAAAAGGGCTCGATGATGTAGGGGGAACCATCAAAAGAAGTTAAACGGTTATGCTCGAAAAGCTGTTAGAGTGGGATCGGGATACCTTTTTATTTTTGAACGGTTTAGGGGTAGAGCAATACGATTCTTTTTGGTTTACCATGACAAAATTTCCTCCTTGGATACCGCTTTTCGCGCTCATTATTTTTTTAGTTTTTTGGAAACATCCGTTAAAGCAGGGCGCATTGGCGATGGCGATATATAGTTTGATGATTCTATCGGTATCGACCGCTATTTTTTATACGAAGCAGTGGGTAGGGCGATTGCGACCGAGCAGCGATCCCGAAATAAACCAACTCATGCGGTTGTTGCATACTCCAAGTGATTTTAGCTTCTTCTCGGGTCATGCGGCTTTTTCTTTTAGCGTTGCAATAATGGCTGTGCTATTATTAAGAAGCCGTTATAAATGGATCCTGGTGATTCTATTATGGCCCCTATTATTTTCCTACAGTCGTATCTATCTGGGAGTGCACTATCCGCTCGATATTCTAGTGGGCGCATTGGTCGGCAGCTCTTTTGCCTGGGTTTTTTATAAGGTACATAACAGATTGAATCCCGGCTATGAAAGGGAAGTGGCGTAAAAACAAACGGGGGATGCTTACCATACCACTATCGTACACGGCTAAGGGTGAGGCCATCTCTAATAGGCAATAGTACTGTCTCGACTCCTGTATGTTCCTTCAGCATTTGATTGTAGTCTAAAAGGGCTTTGGTCGCTTTGTCTTTTGGGTCTAGTGGTTCCACTACCTTGCCGGTCCACAGAACGTTGTCCGACAGGATAACACCCCCTGGACGCATTTTTTGCAACACCGCTTCGAAATATTGCGTGTATTCTTTCTTTTCGGCATCAATAAATACCATGTCGAATGGAAGGTCTAGCTGCGGTATTATTTCGAGGGCATTTCCCAGGTGTTGCTTGATTTGATCTCCAAAACCACTTTTGTCAAAATACCGACGTTGGATTCCGAGCAGTTCCTCATTCACATCTATGGTATGCAATTGCCCGTCTTTTTGGATGCCTTCTGCTAAACACAAGGCGGAATAGCCCGTATAGGTACCGATTTCGAGAATATTTTTTGGATTGATGATTTTTGATAACATGCTCAATACCCTTCCCTGAAAATGGCCGGTAAGCATCCGTGGCCGGAGTACTTTTAGATGGGTCTCCCTGGTAAGTTCTTGTAGTAAGGTCGGTTCATCTTCCGAGCTATTGGCGATGTAGGATTCCAACAAGGGCGATAGAAAGTGCATGCTGATTTTTTGACAAAAATAGCCATTAAATTTGCTACCTTGAAAGCCGTAATACGATTGAAAATGAAGAACGCTATCAAGATTCGAAAAGCAACGGTCAATGACCTTTCTACCTTGCTAAAATTTGAGCAAGAAATTGTGCGTGCCGAACGCCCTTTTGACCCTACGATCCGCGCAGGCTCAGTAAACTATTATGATTTAAAGGAACTGATAACCTCAGAGCGTGCAGCGGTCATAGTAGCTGAAATAAACGGAAAGTTGATCGCTTCCGGTTCCGCAGTTGTCAAGAGCGCAAAAGCGTATTTGGACCACGAATTGTACGCGTATTTAGGCTTTATGTATACAGATCCCGATTTTAGAGGAAAAGGTTTGAACAAACAAATTATTCAGGAATTACGGCAATGGGCGGCAAAAGAAGGTTTGTCTGAAATTCGACTAACGGTTTATGAGGAAAATATCGGCGCAATTCGCGCCTATGAGAAGAATGGGTTTAAAAAACACCTCGTAGAAATGCGCCTGCCATTTTAATGAATATGTTTCGCATTTGAAGTCGTATTTTTGAACAAAACCTTGGAATGCAATTTCAAAATACGTTAGCATTTGCACAATCATTGGATCGTGAAGATCCTTTGGCGAAGTACCGGGACGCTTTTTATTTTCCAAAAGTCAACGGAAAAGAAGTAATTTATTTTACAGGTAATTCATTGGGGCTACAGCCAAAACGGAGTGCTAACTTTGTTGATGAAGTGATGAAAGACTGGAAAGAATTGGCGGTCGAAGGTCATTTTTACGCTGAAAAACCTTGGTGGGATTACCATGAACGACTAGCGGCCCCTCTGGCAAAAGTAGTCGGCGCCAAGACCGAGGAGGTTTCGGTAATGAACACCCTTACGGTGAACCTGCATTTGTTGCTGGTCTCGTTTTACCGCCCCACTAAAAAAAGATATAAGATTCTTTGTGAGGAAAAAGCCTTTCCTTCTGACCAATATATGTTTCAGAGCCAAGTAAAGGTACACGGGCTTGACCCTTCGACAACCATTGTAGAAGTCAAGAAAAGAGAAGGCGAACACCACTGGCGTACAGAGGATGTCCTCGCAAAAATAGATGAGATAGGCGACGAACTGGCCCTTGTTTTAATTGGTGGTGTAAACTACTATAACGGGCAGGTGTTCGATATGGAAACGATTACGAAGGCAGGAAAGGAAGCAGGCGCCTATGTCGGGTGGGATTTGGCACACGGAGCCGGCAATATTGAACTGAAATTAAATGCGTGGGGTGTGGATTTTGCCGCGTGGTGTAGTTATAAATATATGAATAGTGGCCCTGGAAATGCTTCAGGAATTTATGTCAATGAACAATACCTAGACCGCAATGACATACCACGTTTCGAAGGATGGTGGGGTACTAAAAAAGAAACCCGTTTTCTGATGAAGCCCGAGTTTGAACCGATGGAGAATGCCGATGCATGGCAAATAAGCAATGCGTCCATACTCTCTGTGGCGCCCTATTTGGCTTCCCTTGAGTTGTTTGAAGAGGTAGGCATGACCGCCCTGATAGAAAAACGGAATCGCATCGTATCCTACTTGGAATTTGTTCTAGGCGAAATTGATAAGGAAGTTGAAAGTACCTTTGAAATTATCACCCCAAAAGATCGTGGTTGCCAACTGTCGGTTTTTTTACACGGTGAAGGAAGGCCCTTGTTCGATTATTTGATGAAGAATGGGGTGATTACCGATTGGCGCGAACCAAATGTTATCCGTTTGGCTCCCGCACCGTTCTACTGTTCCTATGAAGATATGTACCGTTTTGGTCAAATTTTAAAAAAGGGAATTCTTGGACATGATTAACCGCTTTTAGAAGGGCTGTTCCTTTAAGGCCATATACGAGGAGGGGGTGCTTCCTTGATGTCTTTTAAATTGTTTGGTGAAGTAGGAAGGGTCGTTGTACCCACAAGAATACATGACTTCGGAAATCGAAAGTTTTCGTTGGTCCAATAGTTCTGCCGCCTTTCTAGTTCTGAAATCGTTCAGGAAGGAAATGAACGGCTGTCCGGTCATCTTTTTAAAAAACCGACAAAAAGAGTTGGTAGTAAGTCCCAAACGGGAAGCGACTAACTGCGTTGTAATAAGTTCTGCATACCGATTGTTGACATATTGGAACACCATTTCTAGCCGATGTACATCAACAAGACTGTTCGCGTTTATGGCGACTTGTCCAAGCACCGTACGGTAGGCGGTCGTTGCGCTCAAGCGTTCTAAAATTCCCATAAAATCCAGTAATTGGCGTGCGGGGTTGCCCTGATCTATAATTTCAAAGTCATTGGATACCGCCTCTTTTATGTTTTGGTCAAAAATGATTCCTTTTTTAGATGCTAACATCAGCTTTTTTACTTTCGAGAATTCAGGAAAAACGGATAGTTTCTCTTCTAAGAACTCTTTTCCGAATTGCACTACTACCTCTAAATTGTCCGTTTCATCTTTGTTGCCAAAATCCGAGTGGGGTATGTTAGGGCCGATCATTAGCAATACACCATCGTGGTAAGGAATCGTTTTGGAATCGATGCGCAAGTTTCCTGCACCATTTTTTACAAATACGATCTCGTATTCTGGATGAATATGCCAATTGGTAAGTTCGCAGCTGTGGGTATGATTAAAGGTCTGTATTTTTAGTGAAGTGCCTAAGGCCAGGTCTATATTTTCATACATTGGTTTCATCTACGGCTCTTTAGGGTTCAACGGTTTTTATTAGCTTCTTATAGCTATTGGCTTAGTCAAAATTATCATTTTGATTCATAAAAATAGGCATATATGCATATTTTGTCTTAAAATTGGAATAGTTACCCCTATGGGTTTTCTGGACATTAGAAGTACTTTGCATCGTTTAATTACCTATCTTCTTTTGAATGAAATCACTCTTTCTTATACTTTCGAACCCTCGTTATTTTGGTCCGGCATGGGTTTTTGCAAGTCTTAATATTCTTTTTGGTACGTGGGCCATCTATATCCCAACGGTAAAAGAAAATCTGGCGATCGATAAATCACAGTTGGGCCTGGCAATCTTTTGCCTCTCAATGGGGGTGTTTGTGGTGTTTCCCGTTGCGTCCAAAATTATCAACAAGATGGGTGTTGGGAAGGCCACTGCCTTGGGTGTATTCTTGATTTGTTTAACAGGGCTTTTGCCTTTAATGGCGTCAAGCCTTTATACGTTGATGGCAGCCTTGTTTCTCTTTGGTAGCTGTAATGGGTTTACCGATATTTCTATGAATACCCTTGTCACCGAATTGGAAAAGGAAGATAAGGCCAAATTCATGTCGGCGGCACATGGGTTTTTTAGTCTTGGAGGCGTCTTGGCCGGGTTGGGTAGTTTTTTAATCGGTCCGCTTGGCAATCCGTCTTTACATATGTTATGTGCCGTACTGCTGGTTTTGGGAGTCAATTTCGTTTTTATGAGACGATATATCCACATCAAGGCAGCCCCAATAGAAAAAGAGCCTTTTAGTTTTAAGCTTTTCAAACCCTTGTTGGTAATCGGTCTGGTATCGTTCATGGCGATGGGAAGTGAAGGGGCCATTGTTGATTGGAGCGGTCTTTACCTGAAAGAAATCAGTATCGCACCCGAAGCCCTATGGGGAGCGGGCTTTTTAGGTTTTCAAATAACAATGACGTTGGGCCGCTTCTTAGGCGATAGCGTAAGCGAAAAATGGGGGTCCGTGAAAATAGTGTCTTTGGGCGCGCTGGTGGCCATAGCGGGCTATGTATTGGTGTTGACCACCAACACCTACTTTGCTATTGCCGGTTTCGCTTTGAGCGGACTTGGTTTTTCGGTCATGGTACCAGAGCTTTTTCGCATTGGGGGTACCATTAAGGGAGTAGAATCATCGCAAGGGGTTTCCTTTATTGCGGGCATGGGGTACATGGGTTTTCTTGTAGCGCCACCGGTCTTGGGCTTTGTAGCCAAAAGCACTTCTTTACTTGTCTGTTTTGGGATTCTCCTTGGTTGCGCAGGGCTGGTGCTGGGCGCTTCTTTTTTGATGAAGAAAAAAGGTGACTAGTCCTTTATATTGGATCGAACCTTGAATTCGGTATTGTCTTTTCCCATATTTTGAATGAAGGCTTCCATTTCATCTGTAAGCAATAAGGTATTCTGAACATTCCAGTAAGCAGGGTTGTAAGGGAATTTTAACTTGAAGATATCCCTGACGGCACTCACATTTTTCTTTACCGACTCTGTGATAAAACTATCGGAGGTGGTAAGGATAAAACTGCTATCATATACTTCGGTAAAAGTATTTTTCTTATCTGAAATCTCGACCACGGTATTTCGTTTTGCGGTCTTCATATAATACTTGTTTTTCAGAGGGTCTTTTTCAAAGAGGACCGTCAATTCATACCGTTTGGTTCTGAATTTGACTTGCTTGCGTTCGCTATAGGGAGGGTTTTTTGGTTCGGATATTTGATGGTACTCCTCAATGGCATTGTTGAGGGTGTTTATGATGTAATACCCGTGAATTCGCACTACGGGGTGGTTTGGGTTCGAGACAAACTCATACCGCACCTTTTCGACATCCTCGAACGGTTTTTCGGTAAGGGTGAAATCATTTCCAGTAGCATTGAGTCGAATAAAACTGCTGAACAAACCGTAGAGTGTCGGGAAGCGATAGTACACCTTGTGTTCGTCTCTAACAACCCCTGTTTTACGCATGTTGTTAAATTCAAAAGTGAAGTCTTTTGGCGTCAACTCCATTTTTTGATTGTAGAGCAGCGTTTTCCTAGCCAACTTCCCTTCGATATCCTGCAAACGTACAAGGGTATCGTTATTTTTAAGCAACGCACGAAGAAAGAACTTTTCCCTAAACGGGGCGAACAGATAGTTGTGGGTAATAGAATCTTTTACTTTTTGCCATAGGGTTTTGGCATTGGTAACGACGACCTCGTCAAGTTCATAAGGGGCTTTTTCCAAGTAAAGGGTATCGGTCAACCCTAGAAACGACTTGGACACTTTTTGATACCCCAAGCGGTAGAATACCAGGGTGTCTAGTGATGAAGTAAATGCGTAGCGGCCATCGGCATTGCTCATGGTATGGTCCTTACCATTATAGACTGCTACAAACTCAATAGGTTCTTTTTCATCTGGATCGTATATTACGCCTTCGTGGCTATTTTGGGCAGTGCAAAAATAGCTGGCAAAAACAAAGATGCCTAAAACAAAATTCCAGTAGCCGCTCATTTAACGGAAACGCCGGTAAAATAAAGTTTAAAATTACTTCCGGGCATCTGATGCATTTTGGCAATTTTTAATCCGTTCATATCCTCGTAGTCTTCCCAAGTGGTCATCATAGAGGGCTCTTCCTGATTTGATTTTCGAAATACCCATTCTTGAACGATCAGATCATCCCCAAAGTAAAAGTCGTAGGCATCGCCAGGGGTATATCCGCCTTCATTGCCATATACGATGGTGAGTTTTTGCATGGCTTTTTTACTGATAGGGGCTTCCGCTTCCGTGCTATGGGCGTGATCTAGATTGTCGCTATCCCATATGAGCTGAAAAGGTGCCAAAAGCCAATATTTGTCATTTATAAAGCCACCATTTGTTTTATAGGCGGTACTGTCCATATCGGCCCAATTATACTCCAGGGTGCTTTCCCCGGTGATGGCGATTATATCGTTGGTTTGCGGTTTCCAGACCCAGCTGCGTTCAAAATGCGTGGTATCCCGATCCACATTGAAGGTAAAACGAAGCTCTTCTACTTTTTGCCAGTTTTCAAAACCGTTGGCATTGGCCACTTTTTCGAGAATTGTGGGTTCTTGAATCTCTGTTTTATCAACCAAGGTAAATCCTGTTGATAGTATTCCGATCAGGCAAAGGGCCACTAGATAGTTCTTCATTTTCGCTGTTTTGACCAAAGATAAAAGCTTTTTGTCTATGATTTGAAAATCGACCGATTTATAGGCATCGTTTTTCACGATAAAATGAGTATTTTTGAACTGATAAAAATTAAAGAATGAGTTCTAAAAAAGGAAAAATACAAGAAGCGATCGATGAAAAGATGCTGGAGGAACGCAAGGTCTTTCTTTGGGGAATGGTCGATGATGATTCCGCAAAGCATGTTATTGATCGTTTGCTTTACCTAGACTTGCAAAACGATAAGGAAATACAACTGTATATCAATAGCCCCGGTGGATATGTTACTTCAGGTTTTGCAATGTACGATACGATACAATCTCTTAAAAGTCCGGTTTCTACTATTTGTACGGGCTTGGCGGCTTCTATGGGGTCTATTTTATTATCCGTTGGAAAAAAGGGAAGACGCTTCATTCAGCCACACGCACAGGTAATGATACATCAACCAAGTGGAGGCGCAAGAGGTCAGGCAAGCAACATTGAGATTCAAGCGAAAGAAATTATCAAAACCAAGGAGTTGAGTGCGCAGATTTTAGCGGATAATTGTGGTCAAAAATTTGATAAAGTACTCAAAGACTTCGACCGTGATTATTGGATGAATGCCCAGGAATCGGTAGACTATGGCATCGTCGATGGTATTTTAGAATAAATAAACCGCCTGCCAAATTTTAGGGGCAGTCTTAAAGGAAAAAGTCCTTCGCAAATAGGTTGTGAAGGACTTTTTTGGATATATATAGGCGCCGAAGCGGAAAGTTCATAAGATATACGAATGAAAGCTTCGGTTGGATTTTTCCTACATGTTAAAAAAAAGATAAGAATCACACAGATCGGGATTGGGCAAGACCCCATGGGGGAGTGGTCAAAACCTTTTGTATTTTGTTATCTTTAACGTTTACAGTACAGACGCTAGCAGAATGGTTATGAAACAAACTCCCAAAAACATTGCAATAATCGGTTCAGGACTTGTTGGGTCTTTGCTGGCACTTTACCTGAAGAAATTAGGACATACAGTGACCGTTTTTGATCGCAGGCCCGATATTCGAAATGTTCAATTTTCCGGACGTTCTATCAATTTGGCCATGAGCAATCGCGGTTGGAACGCTTTACGGGCCGTAGGGGTCGAGGATGAAATTAAAGCTATTGCCATTCCGTTGGATAAAAGGGCCATGCATGTGGTAGGGCAGGAGCAATACTTTCAGCCATATGGAAAGGAAGGTGAAGCAATATGGTCTATTTCCAGAGGGGTACTCAATCGTAAAATGATCGATTTGGCAGAACTAGCCGGAGTCGCGTTTCGATTTGAAGAAAAAGTATGGGATATCAATCTGCCGGAAGCCAAAATATACACGGGCGATAGCGAAAAGGGGGCGTGGTCCGAATATCAATACGATATGGTATTTGGTTGTGATGGGGCTTTTTCGAGGGTGCGGCATAAAATGCAGCGTCGTAGTCGTTTTGATTATTCCCAAGATTTTATAGATGTAGGCTATAAAGAATTACGAATTCCGCCCAATGAGGATGGCAGCCATAAGCTCGACAAGCATTCGTTTCATATTTGGCCCAGGGGCAAGTTTATGCTTATTGCCATGCCCAATATAGATGGTAGCTTCACATGTACCTTGTTCATGCCTTTTGAGGGAGCGGTTTCCTTTGAAAATATACAGAGCAAAGCCCAGGCAACGGCTTTTTTTATGGAGTATTTTCCAAACGTAATGCAGGTGATGGACGACCTCTTGGAGGATTTTTTCCAAAACCCGACCAGTGCGATGGTGACAATGAAATGCCATCCGTGGACCTATTGGGACAAGGTTGCCCTCGTGGGAGACTCTGCCCATGCAGTAGTGCCTTTTTATGGCCAGGGAATGAATGCGGGTTTTGAGGATATTTTTGTTTTAAACCAGATTATATCAAGGTTGGGAGATGATTGGGAAGGCATCTTCAAAGAGTATCAAAAGGCACGTAAACCAAATGCAGATGCCATTGCCGAATTGAGTTATCGAAATTTTATGGAAATGAGCAGCAAGACAGCGGACCCAATGTTTTTGCTTCAAAAGAAGATAGAAAAACGCTTTGCGGCCAAATACCCCGATAAGTGGATCCCTGTTTACTCAAGGGTCACTTTTTCAGATCGGCCGTATAGTGAAGCCCTGGCGATTGGAGATGCGCAAGAAGCAATTATGCAACAAATAATGCAGCTTCCCAAGATCGATGAATTATGGGATAGTGCGTTGGTAGAAGAGAAAATATTAGGATTGCTGTAAAATATTTTGAGTTTTGCGCATACGGCGCTCGCGAAAAAATAGGAACAAAGGGAAACTGCAGGCCAAAGCCACCAAAAAGGTAAGGGGAATAAAAAGCCACCAGTGCTTCATTTTCAATTTCCGAGCCTCATATACCATCCATATAACAAAGGCGATTGCCACTACCGCTATATCGGCGTTGATCGATTTTGCGGGTAAGGTGGTCTTGGTAAGGGCAAGGAAATTGCCGATAGAGGTGTCTTCCACCTCTAAATAAAATAAAGTGTTGTAATACCATGTGGCACATAGCCCAACAATGGCCAAAATAAGAAATACAAGTTCTACTAGGGTGAATTTTGGTTTCATGTACTCAAGGTACAAAAAAAGCCATCTTGAATTCTCAAGATGGCTTCGTCTTTTTTAAACAAGGCTCTTAAAGGCTTGCAAACATCTTTTGCATTTTTTCTTGCTCTTCTTCTGCCAGGGTAGGATCTACCAAGATACGACCACTGTGCTCATCGGTAATGATTTTTTTTCTTGAAGCGATCTCTACCTGCACTTGTGGTGGAATGGTAAAGAAAGAACCACCGGAAGCACCTCTTTCAATCGGCACAACCGCAAGACCGTTCTTTACATTGCCCCTAATTCGAGCATATGCCTTTACCAAACGCTCCTCAATTTCTTGTTGAAATTTTTCCGATTTCAATAAAAGGGCTTTTTCCTCTTTCTCGGTCTCGGCCAAGATAGCATCAAGCTCACTTTTCTTGTGCTTCAAGTGAGAATCGCGCTCGCTTAGTTTTTCTTTGGTTTCGCTTACGACTATTTTTTTCTGCTCTATCTGTACTTTGAATTCTTTGATATTCTTTTCGGCAAGTTGAATTTCCAATTCTTGAAATTCCAATTCCTTACTGATAGAGTTGAATTCGCGACTGTTACGAACATTTTTCTGCTGCTCGGCGTATTTTTTGATCAATACTTTTGCTTCTTCGATCAAGTTCTTTTTAGCACCAATCTCGTAGTTAATAGTTTCCACATCGGTCTTTAACTTATCCATCCTAGTTTTAAGGCCCAATACTTCATCCTCAAGATCCTCGACTTCCAAAGGAAGCTCTCCGCGTACATTGCGAATCTCATCAACTCTAGAATCGATTAATTGCAAATCGTACAATGCCCTTAACTTTTCTTCTACCGTTGCTTCTGCTTTTTTTGCCATACTTATAAATAATTGATTGGATTGGTTTTACTTTCCGATAAATGGATTGCAAAATTAGGCATTTTTTTCGTAAGATAATCAACTAAAAGATTTTTTGTAAACTGCTCAGTTTCATAGTGTCCGATATCGGCTATCAACATTTTGCCTTCCTCTTGATAGTATTCATGGTATTTGATATCGGAAGTTACCAATACGTCAGCCCCTGCGGCCTTAGCGGCTCCTATGGCAAAGGCACCACTGCCACCGAGTACGGCAATACGCTGTACCGGTTTGTTTGCCCTACCCGAATAGCGTATCCCATCCGCTTTCATACGCCCTTTCAGCTGCTGTAGAAAGGCAAGACCTTCTATCGGTTCCTTTAGATCACCTACCATTCCCATACCAATGCTATCGTCTTTATTTTCAAGCGTCAATACTTCATAAGCGACCGCTTCGTACGGATGATTTTTAAAGAGTGCGGCAAGTACTGCTCTTTCTTTGGTGGGCGAGAAGATCATGTTTACCCGTGCCTCTTCTTCATAATGTGTTTTTCCGATTTCCCCTTTTGCAGGGTTGGCGGCTTCATTCGCTCGAAAACTTCCTACCCCTTCGGTCGTAAAACTACAATGGCTATAATTACCCATATTCCCAGCGCCTGCCGCAAACAATGCCTCTTTCAGGGCAGCTGCCGCATCTTTAGGAACATAGGTGGTCAATTTTTTGACGGTCGCTTTTTTGGGGATTAAAATCTTGGGATTCTGAATGCCCAGAACTTCGCAGATTTTTGCATTTACACCATGGGGCGAATTGTCCAAGGCCGTATGCATACTGTAAATAGCGATATCATTTTTGATTGCCTTCATGACGACCCGTTCAACATAGGTAGTGCCATTGAGTCTTTTGAGACCACCAAAGATAATTGGATGAAAACTGACGATGAGATTGCAATTTTTGGCAATGGCTTCATCAACCACATTTTCCAAGGTATCTAAGGTTACGATGATCCCGGATACTTCGGTTTCGTAACGGCCTACCAACAGCCCTACATTATCAAAATCCTCCGCTTGGGCCAAAGGGGCCAACTCCTCAAGAAGGGTTGTTATATCTTTTATGGTCATTTTACGATGCTAAGTATCTCAAAGATAGGAACTGATTTTGACATTGCATGGCGAATCGCATGATGGGGCGCCAATTTATCCATTATAGGACGGTTGCTTCTAAAACATTGGAAAGACCATCAAAAGAAAATGGTGCAATCAGTTCAAAAATATATATTTTCGTTGCTGTGCAATTTCTGCGTAACATAGCATTACCGATTTCGTGGGGCTACGGCTTGATCGTGCGCATACGAAATTATGCGTTCGATAAACAATGGTTTCGTTCCAAAACGTTTAAAACTCCCATCATTTGTGTTGGCAATTTGAGTGTAGGAGGTACCGGAAAAACTCCGATGATCGAATTTTTGGTACAGGGGCTGCAAGACGCTTATCGCATTGCCGTACTGAGCAGAGGATATAAAAGAAAGTCTAAAGGGTTTGTGTTGGCAACTAAGGAAAGCACAGTGCTCGATTTGGGCGATGAACCCTATCAGATATATCGAAAATTCCCCGAACTGACCGTAGCGGTCGATGCCGATCGGCAAAATGGAATCGCTAATTTAGAAAGCAGCGTAACACCCGATATGATCTTGTTAGACGATGCATACCAACACCGAAAAGTAAAGGCCGGTTTGTATATTTTGCTAACGGCCTACGAAAAACTATATATCGATGATCAATACCTGCCCACAGGAGATTTGCGGGATAGCCGCCGTGAGGCGCGTAGGGCCCATTTAATTATTGTGACGAAATGTCCTCCCGATTTATCTTCGGAAGACCGTGAGCGTCTTCGCAAGCGTCTTAAGCCGCAAGCGCACCAACAAGTACTGTTCTCCTATTTGGACTATGATGATCAGCTGATCGGGGCGCAAGGAAAGGAACCTCTTTCGTTTTTTGATGACGAAACTACCTTGGTTACCGGAATTGCAAATCCCAAACCGTTGCTTCGGTACCTGAAAGAGAAGGGGCTTACGTATGAACACCTGGCATTTGGGGATCATCATTTCTTTACTGAAAAGGAACTACAAAAACTCAACGAGAAGGAGAAAATTATAACAACTGAAAAAGACTATGTTCGTTTGGCCGGAAAAGTTAAAAACGTATATTATATATCCGTTCGGCATCGGTTTTTTGAAGAGGAGGGCGCCATGTTAATAACAGAGGTCCACCGTTTTATGAAGCGGTATTCTTAATTCTTTTCTTGTCAAAAATATTCTCACCTATTTTTTGATAGAACACCTCTGGTTTGAAGGGTTTGGTTACTACATCGTCACAACCTGCGGCATAGAAACTTTCCAAACTATCATCCAAAGAAATCGCGGTCAAGGCAACGATTGGAATGGTAGTATCGAACTTTCTGATTTCGATGGTGGCTTCCTCACCACTGATACCGGGCATATGAATATCCATTAAGATGGCGTCATAACTGTTTTCTTTGGCCATGTCAATTGCATCCGTACCGTTACTGGCTATATCGCTGGTGATTTCCTTCTTAGAAAGCATCTTCTTGGTAATCACTTGATTTATCTTGTTATCTTCTACAATGAGGATATGAAGCCCTTTAAAGACGTAGTTTTTCTCAGTGATTTCAAACGGAACGTCATCAACAACACTATCCTTGCTTTTTAGTTTTAACTCAAAAAAGAACGAGCTTCCTTTGCCCAATTCACTTTCTAGTTGAATCTTACTTCCAAACAAGCCCAAAAGGCTTTTGACAATGGTAAGCCCAAGACCTGTACCGCCGTATTCCCGGTTGATCTGTATGGAGCCTTGTTCAAAACCATCGAAAATACTTTCTTGTTGGTCTTTTGAAATACCGATACCGTTGTCAACGACCTCGAAGTAAAGGGAGACATCCTCTTCATGCTTCTTCATCAATTTGGCGATGACCTTTACTTCCCCATTTTTAGTGAACTTAAGGGCGTTCCCCACTAGGTTCATAAATACCTGTGATAGTTTCAAGGGATCGCTCATCAGATAAGATGGGATGGTGTCATCGTATTCCAGGACAATCTTCGTTTTGTTCTCCTTGGCGCTTTGCTGTAAAGAATCGATTACTTCCTTGAGTACCTTCTTCAAATTAAATTCAATGGCCAAGGGTTCAAGCTTGTCGGCATCGATTTTATTGATATGTAGAATATCATTGATAAAATTCAATAGGTAGTCGCCAGAGAATTTTAACGCTTTTAAATGTTCTTTTTGGTTCTTGCTCGGGTTCTCTTCCAACAATAAGTGCGTGAGGCCTGTTACCGCATACAGCGGCGTTCGCAACTCATGGCTCACAGTAGAAAGGAAATTGGTTTTTGCTTCCATTGCCTGTACGGCAGCATCCCTAGCCGATTGCAACTCGTTGTTTTTAGTTTGCAACAGATCGTTCGTCTTCAGTTTTATTTGGTTGTTTCGGTATAGGGAAACGGCCAAGAGTGAAATAATGGTCAAAAAAGCAGAGGTTAAAATGGCTGTCAATTCTGAGCTTCGAGCTTCTTGGCTCAACTCTTCATTTTTTTGCTCAAGTCGCGCAATTTCATCAATGAAGAAGTTGTATTGAATTTTTTCAGCTGCTTTTGATTCATTCTTTAATTTATCCAACGTAAAGAGCGAATCTTTGATCATATTAAGATTGCGTTCGTTTTGCCATGCCAGGTCATAGCGCTCCATACGAATATAAATTTTTGATAGCAATTCGTTTGCGGTGACACTTTCAACAAAAAACTGATGCTCCTTGGCCATTTTTAGCGCATTCTCGGCATTGTAGGCGCTCTCTTCCAATTCCTCTGTTTCCAAATACAATTTGGCAAGCCCTAAGCTCGCTTGCGTGGACAGGTATTCCTGTTCGAAAGGATCGGTATTGATGATCAACGAATTAAAATTCTTTGTAGCAACGTCGTATTTTTCCAATCCCAGGTAAATCTTACCTTCTGCAAGCAATATATTATTGACAAGATTTCTGTCATTGCTCAATTGGCGGGCTTCGCTCAATTCGGCAATCGCCTGAAAATTATTTTTTTCCCCAAACATATATAAGGCGCCAATATACTTGTCCACGGCATCTCCATACGGATACTCCATTTCTTTCAATTGCACATTTGCGCGGTCCCAATAAACCTCTGAGTTGCTTTTCTTTCCTAACTCCAGATAGATAATAGAGAATTTATGCCATGCATCGATCACCGATTTCATGTTATCGTTCTTCTCCGCTACTTTGGCCGCGTTTTCCAAGGCCGCAAGGGCCATGTCCATTTTGTTTTGGTGCCGAAAGGTTCTCGCCTCGTCGAAGTAAGCCGCGACGCTCCTGGTGGGTACCGTATCTTGGGTTTCTTGTGCTTGTAGAATTGTAGCCATGCCGAAGCATGCTAGTATCAAGCAGTATAAAACACGACGTATATGTAGGTAGTTCGCTTTCAAATAAATTTTTTATCAACCAATAGATTCATTAAATCTATGATTCGACTGCTGTACCCCGTTTCATTATCGTACCAGCCTATGATCTTGACCATGGTGCCGATTACGGAAGTCATCTGTGAGTCAAACGTACAAGAATAGCAACTATTGTTTATGTCGATAGAAACTATGGGGTCTTCAGTATATAAAAGTATGTTTTTCAGTTTGTTATGCGAAATTCTTTTAAATGTACTATTTATTTCTTCAATTGAAGTGGCTCTTTTTACATTGAAAGTGATATCGGTCAGCGATCCATTTGGTACGGGTACACGTATTCCGCACCCTCCTATGACCTCTGAAAGCTCGGGAAAAATACGGGTAAGGGCCTTGGCCGCCCCCGTCGTGGTGGGTACGATCGATTGGGAAGCTGCTCGCGCCCTGCGCAAATCATGGTGCGGTTGATCGTGCAGACTCTGATCTGTGGTATAGGAATGTATGGTGGTGATATACGCCTGTTCTATTCCGCATAAATCGTTGATTACTTGAATCATAGGGGCGGCATTATTTGTAGTACAGGAGGCATTTGATAGAATAGCATCTTCTTTGGTTACCATGTTTTCATTAATACCAAAAACAATCATTTTGATACCCTCATCTGCTGGAGGAACCGATAAGATCACTTTTTTAGCGCCATTCTCTAAATGGGGTTTCAATGCCTCTGAAGTTTTGAATTTCCCGGTAGCTTCTACCACAACATCCACGGCTTGCGATGCCCAGTCGATCTTCTCGGGTGTATCGGCATTGAATAGCCTAATGGCCTCTTCCGCGACCAAAATATGCTGTTCGTCGTACCCGATAGTTGCGTCAAAGACCCCGTGAATACTATCGTATTTTAACAAATGGGAGAGCGTTCTGCTGTCGGCAAGGTCATTAATGGCTACCACCCGAAGGTGCGGTTGTTTGGCTAGTAGGCGAAATAGGGTTCTGCCAATTCTACCGAAACCGTTGATTCCTATATTGATGGTTTTCAAAGAAGTAACTGATTTTAAGAAGAAACGATGCGTTATACTTGTAATACAAGCGATTGCCCTCTTCCGGTTATATGCATTGTACCGATTAGTTGATGTGTTTATGTGCTTTGTAGGAAGAACGTACCAAAGCACCGCTTTCTACATGTCTAAAACCCATTTCCAATCCTATTTCTTCGTATTTTTTGAATTGCTCGGGTAGTATAAACTCTTTTACGGGTAAATGCTTTTTGGAGGGTTGTAGGTATTGCCCAATGGTCACTACATCAACATTGGCATTTCTAAGGTCTGTCATCGTCTCAATGACCTCCTCTTCGAGTTCTCCCAGTCCCAACATAATGCCCGATTTGGTTCTATTCACCCCGTTTGCCCTCAAATAGCGTAAAACTTCCAAACTACGGTCATACTTGGCCTGTATACGCACTTCGCGCGTTAAGCGCCGAACGGTTTCCATATTATGGGAAACAACCTCTGGGGATACTTTTATGATTCGATCTAGATGTCTTTCGATTCCCTGAAAATCCGGAATCAAGGTTTCCAAGGTGGTCGTTGGGTTCATTCTTCGAATCGCTTTTACCGTTTCTGCCCAGATGATAGATCCCATGTCTTTTAAATCATCGCGATCTACCGAGGTTACTACGGCATGCTTAATACCCATTATCTTGATCGAGCGAGCCACTTTTTCCGGTTCGGCCCAATCTACTTCTTCCGGCCTTCCTGTTTTTACACCACAAAATCCACAAGAACGGGTGCATACGTTTCCTAAGATCATGAAAGTGGCGGTACCTTCTCCCCAACATTCGCCCATATTCGGGCAGCTGCCGGAGGTGCAGATGGTGTGCAGGTCATACTTTTCAACAAGGCCCCGCAATTGGGTGTATTTCTTCCCGGTGGGTAGTTTTACGCGAAGCCATTTCGGCTTTCCTTTTGGTGGTGCAACACTAGCAGTGGATTCGTTGCTCATAGCTCAGGTTTTATCCTTACAAATATACGAACTATTTAGGGGCTGTACACCCTATTGCACGTTCTAAGGTGCTGCGTTGGTCAGATGCAAAAAGTAATAGTAGTTGACGGCTTCTACGCCCTATTTTTAATGACTTCGGCCAGTAGTTTTTTTGCCCGCAACAATTTCACTTTAATATTGTTTATGGGCTCGTTTAAATGTGCAGCGATATCAGCATAGCTGAGCTCCTGAAAATAACGCAGGTTGATGACCTCTTGGTAATGTGGTTTCAGTTTTTTGATGTACTGGAGCAAAGTGGCCAGGTTTTGTTCAATAATCAAACGATCTTCAGCTGTTGGGGCGTCATCCAATACCTTTTTGACAGCCTCGTTGCTACCCCTATCGGTTTCCAATAAGTCACGTTTTCTTTTTCGAACGAGGTCAATATGGATGTTTTTTGAGATGGCAATCAACCAGGTATTGAAGCCATAGGCTTCGTTATAGGAATCGATTTTGTCAAATGCCTTTGAAAAGGTGCGTATAGAGATATCCTCTGCGTCGTTTTCGCTCTGTGTGCGTTTGAGCTGGAAACCGTATACTTCGTTCCAAAAACGGTCTAGCAAGGTGCTAAAGGCAATTTGGTTCCCCATTTTTGCCTTTTGGATGATTCCTTCTAGTGTGTCCTTGGGTTTTTCCAAAAAAATACGTTCGAAACTATGAAATAAGCAAAATGCTATAATGAGGCCGTTTCATTTCCACAGTCTTGTTCACTGGGCAATTTGCCACACATACCACAGGCCTGCCCGTCTTTGTTCAAGAACGGATTCTGACTGGCGCAGGTACCTGCAAATTCACCGTCTTTTTTAGACCATATTTTGATAGCAATACCAGCGACGGCTAGTGCCAATATGCCTATGGTAAGAAACAAAAGCTTCATGTCTTAAAAGTTTTTACAAAGGTACAAAAATAAAGCCCCGACAAGAATGCCGAGGCTTTAAAATATAGGATGCTGTGAAGTGCTAATATGTGATGTTCGCAACAATATTTTCGACCGTAGGAGTTTCATTACCACCTTTAGGCTCTATTGTGATATAACCAACTGCCTCATCGGCATACGGCATGGCAAGTAGTTTGTCTTTGTCGGACGCTTCTTGAATGACACCGAGATTTAGCATCTTACCATCTACTTCCGCCCACATTTGGAAACATTGGTTTTCAGGTAAATTAGGCAATTTACTTACGTTGATGTACGATAGTTTTTTTACCGGATTTACATAGGCGACGGCTTTCAGCTCTTTCGCTTTCTTGTTTCCTTTGATATTGAATCTTTTTGTTTGTGGATTTTGGAGCACGATGAACTGATTTCGAACATCTGCTAATTGCTCGCGCATGTCCGCTTCCAAGTTTTCTATCTTGTTGTTTACGATTTGATTTTCTTGTTGTAAACTTTGATTTTCACTCCAGAAGAAATAAGAAGCTGCAGCAAATATAAGCATGGCAACACTTGCTGCGACTGCATACCGTGCAAAACGACTTCTGCCCATGTGCTCAGATCTGATTCGCGCAAGAATACGCTCTTTAAGACCTTCCGGTGCTTTTAGGGAATGCATTTTGGCGAAGGCCTCAAGGTTTTCCTGAAGCTGGTCATAGGTTTCCCGTACCTCGGGGTAAAGGGCGATGTAACGCTCCACTTGCAAGTTTTCCTGGTCTGTGGTAGACCCTATCAGATACTTCTCCAGAAGATCTGAATCAAGGAAGATTTTAATTTTATCTTTGTTCATGACTACATCATTTGTTTCAGAAGAACTACTATCTCTCCGATGCTATGGTCAGAGTGATTTCCTCTACTATTATTGTATCAAATTAAGTGCTATGAGTAGGCATAACACCGTGGTTGGGTCGTATATTTTCTTGAGTTCCCTAAGTCCGATTTTTAATCTCGATTTGATAGTTCCCAATGGAATATCTAACTCATCGCTCGCTTCTTGTTGCGTCATGCCTTGAAAAAAAAGTGCCTCTAAAACGACTTGGTACTTATTCTCAATTTTATCAAGGTTCTCTCGAACATCTATTAACTCGGGTTTAATACTATCAACACCTAATGTATATACGTCAGAAACATCGATTTGGATTTCTTTGTCTGTTTTTGTATTCGCACTCCTTAGTTTATCGATTGCCGTGTTCCTTGTAATACGAAATAACCAAGTGAACAATTTTGCTTTTGAAGGGTCATATGAGTCAGACTTTTTCCAAATTTTCACGAAGCTTTCTTGAAGTACATCTTGCGCCAGTTCTTCATTTCGCACTACTTTATTCGCTACCCCAAACAAGGTATCCCCATAGTTTTCATACAAAAGAGAAATCGCTTTTTCGTTTCGCTCCTGAAGCAATTCAACAATATGCTTTTCAAGAAGTGTGCTCATTCGTATGTGGGTTTTTATTTTTTTTTCGATTTGGAAATCCAAACGACCTGCTTCGTCCGTATATAGGGAAACGCTAATTTATAAAATTGATTGTAAAGTAGCGTTTCTCAAAATTTTAATTATAGATGTACAACTGGTAATTGTACATTTAGTTTTTGGTTAGTTTGGTTTGGTATAACCCCTGAGAAGCTTTTCTCGGGGGTTATTTTATTTAGCTTCAAACCCTTTGTAAGACCGCTATTCAAGTTACAAAGGAATCATTAGTTTCTTATGACATTTACTTCAGGTGCAATGGCGATGCCAAATTTCGCGGCTACAGCCTCCATAATACGCGTTGCGAGCGCCAATAGTTCCTCACCGCTGGCATTCCCATAATTCACCAAAACCAGGGCTTGTTTTGTATGTACTCCTGCATCACCATACCGTTTTCCTTTGAAACCGCACTGTTCGATCAGCCAGCCAGCAGGAATCTTATATGTTTCGTCCGAGACCTTATAAAAAGGAGCTTCAGGATAGGTATTGTTAAAAGTTTCAAAGGCTTCTTTCGTTACAACAGGGTTCTTAAAAAAGCTCCCGCTATTTCCCAACACCTTCGGGTCCGGTAATTTGCTTTGTCGAATTGCGATCACGGCCCGCGAAACATCCTGAATACTGGGCAGTGTCACTTTCATGGCATTTAGTTCTGATTCGATCGCCCCGTAAGAGGTGTTTAATAGATGGTTTTTTTTGGTTAATTGAAAGGTGACCGATGTGATGATATACGTTCCCTTGCCCTCGTTTTTAAAGTAAGAATCACGATATCCGAACTGACAATCCTCTTTGTTAAAGCTACGAATTTCCTGGCTAGCAACATTCATCGCCTCACATTCTACAAAACAATCTTTAAGTTCTACCCCATATGCGCCAATATTTTGAATGGGTGCGGTACCCGTATTCCCTGGAATCAATGACATATTTTCGAGTCCGCCAAAGTCCCGTTCCAGAGTCCACTGCACCATTTCGTGCCAGTTTTCTCCGGCCATTACTCTTATGAAAACGTGCGCGTCGGTTTCGGAAACGATTTCGATTCCCTTGTTATTGATAAAGAGGACCAATGCATTCAAATCACCTGTCAACAACATATTACTACCGCCGCTAAGCACAAACATCTTAGGATAGTCATGGGCTAGCTGTAGCACGGAGCGAAGGGTGCTTACAGAGTCAATTTCAACAAAGTAACGGGCCTTGGCGTCAATACCAAAGGTGTTATGGTTTTTGAGGGATTGGTTTTCTAGTATCTGCATTAACCGATATAACTTTTCAAGGCTTCTTTTAGTATGTTGACGGCCCTTTTTAAACGTTCTTGGTCGAGCACATATGCGATACGAATTTGGTTCTTCCCAAGGCCGGGAGTAGCATAGAAGCCTCCGGCAGGGGCCACCATAACCGTTTCGTTGTCTATGCGAAAGTCTTCGAGCAGCCATTGTGCAAAGTCATCGGCATCTGTGATGGGCAGTGCTGCGATGCAGTAAAACGCCCCCTGGGGCCGCGCGACTTTTACGCCATCAATTTTTTCCAACTCGGCAATGAGCAAATTCCTTCGCGCTACATATTCTTCCTTTACATCATCAAAATAACTCTGGGGTGTATCCAAGGCGGCTTCACTGGCAAGTTGGGCGTAGGTAGGTGGCGATAGCCGTGCCTGGGCGAATTTTAAGGCCGTTTGTAGTACTTCTTGGTTTTTTGAAACCATACAACCCACTCGCGCCCCGCACATGCTGTAACGTTTGGAGACCGAATCTACGATAATGGCATGCGCTTCCAAGCCCGTTTCTTGTAGAATGGAGTAATGCTCCCTTCCGTCATAAGTAAACTCGCGGTAGACTTCATCCGCGATAAGGAACAAATCGTGTTTTTTTACAATTGCGGCCAATTTTTGAATTTCTTCCTTGCTGTATAGATACCCAGTGGGGTTCCCGGGATTGCAAATCAGAATGGCCTTCGTTTTGGCGGTAATTAGTTTTTCAAATTCTTCTATAGGAGGTAGTGCAAAATTACTTTCGATTCCTGAGACCACCGGCACTACCTTGACATTGCTTGCAGTTGCAAAGCCGTTGTAGTTGGCGTAAAAAGGCTCGGGAATAATGATTTCGTCCTGATTGTCGGCAATACTGCCCATGACGAACGCAAGCGCCTCCGACCCGCCGGTGGTAACAATGATGTCACTGGCTCCTACATGAATGTTGTTCTTGGCATAATAGCCGGCCAACTTCTCACGGTAGGTTTCCGACCCTTCCGTTCTGCTGTATTCGAGCACTTCTAGGGTATTGTACTTAACCGCATCCAACGCTATTTTTGGGGTTTTTATGTCAGGCTGACCGATATTGAGATGAATTACCTGGGCACCTTTCTTTTTTGCCGCTTCGGCATAGGGCACCAGTTTTCGAATAGGGGATGAGGGCATGGATTGCCCTTTCTGGGAAACATGTGGCATTAGCACTTAAATTTCCCACAAAAATGGGAAATCATTACGGACTAGACAACAGCATTCGCTATTTTTTGTGATCGATGTAATATGTTAATTAACAGCATCTTTCGTTAAAATTGACTAACTTTAAAAGGAACAAACCTCCATACATCGCAAATTGAAACGTTTTCTGGTCCATTTTTCGGTTTTTCTGTTGTGCCTTCCTTTTTTTGGAAGGGCCCAGGGATTTAAATTGCCAGAAGGCCAAAAATCGCAAAAGGTAAAATTTCAATTGATCAATAATCTTATGATCATCCCCATGGAGGTCAATGGGAGCCCACTTTCCTTTATCCTGGATTCCGGTGTTAGCAAACCCATCCTTTTCAATCTTTTTGATCAGGATTCGGTGCAGATCAATAATGTGTCCGAAATAGCCATTCGCGGCTTGGGAGACGGCGATCCCATTAAAGCACTTAGTTCTAAGAACAACCGTTTTAAACTGGGGGGCATCAAAAATTACAACCAGCAATTATATGTAGTA
>CALIIC010000042.1 GCA_938020445.1 uncultured Flavobacteriaceae bacterium
ATCTGGAATTTGAAGTACTTAGTGATGTTGGCAATAAAATAGCTAAGACCTATGGGATTATTTTTAAAATGTCTGATGAAATGGCTCAACTTCATTCCTTTGGTTTAGAAAACTATACTGGAGACGATTCGCATGAGCTTCCTATAGCTGCTAATTATGTAATCAATGAAAATGGAGTAATAACATATGCATTTTTAGATGCAGATTATAGAAATAGAGCTGAGCCTTCTGAAATTACCCAAATCTTGAAAACTAAATACTATAACTCAATAAAAATTCACATATGAAAGATTCAAAATTATTATCGTCATTCGATTCTAAAAATTTAAATTTAAAAAATCATATCGTAATGGCTCCTATGACCAGAGCTCGAGCTGTCGTTAGAAACACACCTAATGATTTAATGACAAAGTATTACTCAATGCGTGCAAGCGCTGGTTTAATTATTACAGAAGGAACCGCTCCATCTAAAAATGGGGTTGGATCGGCAAACATGCCAGCCATATACACCAATGAACAAATTAATGGCTGGAGAGACGTTGTAAATACTGTTCACGAAAATGGAGGAAAAATTTTCTTGCAAATTATGCATGCAGGAAGGTCTGCACATGAACTAAACTTGCCTGAAGGAGCTGAAATTCTTGGTCCATCTGCTATTCCAGCCAAGGGAGAAATATTTACTCTTGAAGGCCTTAAACCAATGAGTACCCCACGTGAAATGACTACAACAGATATTGAGCAAACACAAGAGGAACATGTGCAAGCTGCAAAAAATGCTATTGATGCTGGGTTTGATGGCGTGGAAATACATGCAGCCAATGGATATTTAGGTCAACAATTTCTCAATAAAGGGTCTAACCAAAGAACAGATAAATATGGTGGCTCTGAAGAAAACAGATGTAGATTTATTATTGAAATACTTCAAAAGGTAGCAAAAGCTATTGGTGGTGAAAAAACAGGACTTCGTATTTCTCCATATAATGAGTTTAATGATATGGCTATCTATGACGAAATTCCCAAAACATATGAGAATTTAATTATGCAATTAAACACGTTAAATTTAGCTTATTTACATATGGCAGGTACAGGCCGAAATATTCCTGACGGGTTTTTTGATTCGTTAGCTAAAAAATTTAATAATAATGTAATTTTTAATGGAGGTTATGGTTTTAATTTACCTCTTGCAGAAAAAGTAGTATCCTCTTCAGATAGATATATCATTTCTATAGGATACCCATTTATAGCAAATCCAGATCTGATTGATCGTATTAGACTAGGTGTAGAATATAATGAAGCTGACCAAAATACATTGTATACCCCGGGCGAAGATGGTTATTTGGACTATCCCACTTTATGAGATTTGATGTAATAAAACGAGATACTATAATTCATAATGAAGGCTTAAGTATGTGCATATATTTGTTATAGTCGATAGAATATAGTACCGAAAAACTTTGAGAAAGCCCCCTGTTTCCATTTTATAACGTCCGGGAAAGTAAGCGTAAAGTAAAATTGAAATAGGGCGCACCTACTTGTCCAAGAACTATTGGTTTCTTTCGTTCTTTTCTTAGTTTTGGACATTCTTGAATCTTCACCGTTTTTTCTGATTTATTGAATAAAGTTCAAAAATCGACGGATTTCCCTGTTAAAACTTTCTTGGTTTTCCTATGCCCACGAAGTACCTCCTAATTTGAAAAAGGGTACGAAGTTACTGGCTGTGAGCCGAATTGGTTCTGTAAAGTTCACGACAGGGAATTTTGAGCAAGTTTGCGGATGGACTTCACTCGGACGGAAAAAACTAAAGCTAACAATGGCTAAAATTCATTGCTTCGGAAATTCCTGACGGAATTTTCGGCGCAAAAGCTAACTTCGGTGTTCGGCGAGACCATCCTGCCACGCCTATGACGTGACAAAGCGGACAGATCACGCTACGAACCTTAGCCGTGACCGTTGTAGCATATTCAGCTGAAGCTGACTTTTTCGCCTGTTTAGGAGCTTTTGGTCAAATAAGAATTTTCTTTATCGCTGAGCGAGCGAAACAAAGTTTCGAGCTGCAAGCCCTAAGTCTTACCAAACTTCATCCTATCTTTTTGCGAGGTAAATCATAGTTCTTGTCTAAGTGATTCCTTCAAACTTTCCAAATCACTTTGTTCTACATCAAATTTAAAATATGCTTTACCAAATCTTGGTTTTTCTAGCTTCACTTTATTAAGTAGTTTCAATACTTTGTTTCGCTCCTTTTTCCAGTTCTCTTTCAGGATATAGTTGTCGTATTGAGTGATTCTATCTTTTTTTAGGGATTGTTCAAACATTCTTTTTTCAAACTCCAAACTCCCCTTTCTATCCCTTTCTTCATTCTCAGCGTATTCAAACAACTTCTTTAGCTTATCATGAGTCGGTTTTAATTGTTCTCGCTCTATTCTTCGTAACAGCTCTTCTATATAATCAAATCGTTTATTCAATCTATGCTCAAATCCCATATGGTCCATCAGATATTTGCTCTTTGGGGAGAGATTAGCCCCCTCAAAGAAGTCCATCATCAGTTCCAAGGTAAGTGTATGCGACTTGGATATCTTCTTTGAAAACTTCCGATACCTTCCTGCTGTAATCCGATTGATGCTTATAGCTGAAAATTCACTTTTTTTCTTCTTTTCCAGTGCCATTACAGTAATTTTTTTAAGGTTTGATAGGGTTTGACAATCCTTTTTCTCGTTTTTGCGACATAAATAATTTTGACGCTGTTTTCAATTCATTGAAAATCAATTATTTGAAACTCGTAACATCGCTTTAGCGTGTTACCCTCTTGCTTTACAAACCTTATCCGCTTCGCTATTAAAATTTGTAAACTTTATTCAGTGTCTTCATTGAAAAAGTAGGTCGCGCCCTATCCGATTTTTATTTCACGCTTATCTTTCCGAACACTAAAAAAGTCGGACTGGAACCATGCGCTTTTAGTTTTGGTAAGATTTGGGGGCTGCGCTTCTTTCTAGCTTATTCTTGTTCTTTAATTTCTCCATCAACTCTTGCATATCCTCCCCAACTTTCTTCTGTACCACTCTTGCATAGATTTGAGTGGTGGATAGCTTTGTATGTCCTAAAAGTTTGGAAACTGTCTCTATGGGCACGCCATTGGATAATGTTACTGTTGTGGCGAATGTATGCCGTGCGACATGAAAAGTTATGTTCTTATGGATATCACAGGCTTTGGCAATTTCCTTTAGGTTTTTATTCGTCTTTTGGTTGCTTAACACTGGAAGTAATTCTCCTGTTAGTTGCATTTCTTCCTTGTACTTCTCCAGGATTTCTTTGGCCTTGGGCAATAATGGAATTTTAACCGTTTCATTTGTTTTGGCCCTTTTGGTATAGATCCATTGGTGGCCATCTATCCCTATCAAAACTTGGTCGGGCTTTAGTTCTTTGATGTCAATGTATGAGAGCCCTGTATAACAACTGAACAAGAAGACATCCTTTACGGTTTCTAGACCTCTGGTCATAAAAGAAGTGTCTTCCAATAGCCGTAGTTCTCTTTCGGTGAGATAGTCTCTTTCATTTCTTATGAATCGGAGCTTATAGTTTCTAAATGGGTCCTTTTCCAACCATTCCATTCTTAAGGAAAGATTGATGATCTTTCGCAATCGTTCCATATGTTTCATTACCCCATTGTTGGTGCAGGTCTTTCTTGTGGTCTTGGGCTTGTAAGTCCTGATATAGTTTTCAAAGTTCACGATGAACTTATAGTTCAGCTGTACCAAATAAATATCATTGGTCTTAAGTTTTTCTTGTAGAAACTCTTTTAAGTACTTCTCCGTAGAAAAGTAGTTTTTTAGTGTTCCTGGTTTGAGCTCGTTGTTGATGTTCTTGTTATGATAGGCTACTGCCTGCATCAAACCCATTCGTTCTTCGTCCTCCCCGAAGTACCTTAGCTTGATTCCCTTCGCCGTAATTAGCTTCCTTTCCGAGTGCAATTGCTTGTGTGCGTTGAGGACTTCCGCATATACATCATCCAAATAACTGTTGAATAAAATCAGGTTTTCACTGGTTTCTTTGGCCCTGCACCTGAAAATATCCCAATTGCACACCGCAATGTCACGTTTGATACTGAATTCTGCCCGCTCCTTGTTGACCGTAATCCGAACATAGATGTCCAATCTTTCGGGATTGCTTCTTTTTTTTCTAGTGAAGAAAATCACTCCTAATGTGCTGTCCGTGCGCATAGCTTTAAGTCTTTTGGTTAAACAATTTTTGTTCAAAGACTACATCTAAATTGCTCTAAATGGTACTTAAAGTTAGCACTTATTGTATACAGTTTTGTACACCGAATTGCACACCTAAAAGGTGGTTTTAAACGATATCAAATGATTGCAGAAAAAATAAAAAACCCTGCTAATCAATAAATTAGCAGGGTATTGAAGACCGCCAAAAGGCGGTTCGTCGGGGTGGCAGGATTCGAACCTGCGACCTCCGCGTCCCAAACGCGGCGCGATAACCGGGCTACGCTACACCCCGAACTGATTATCTGTATTATGTTAAGGAAAATTGCGGAGAGAATGGGACTCGAACCCATGCGACACTTGCGCGTCGACAGATTAGCAATCTGCTCCGTTACCACTCCGGCACCTCTCCTTTATTTCCTTAATGAACTTTTTCGCTCTCTCCTATCAGGAAATTGCGGTTGCAAATGTACTTTTTCCTGTTCGAGAACGCAACTATTTTTTACTGTTTTTTAAAAATAATATTCTCTAGGATTTAAGTACGCTATGCACCCCTAACCGGACTTAAAAATCGCCGATCAAAATTCATAGGGTCTAAAACAGAATTCTTGCAGCACCCAACGCCCCTTCTTTAGTAACTCCCTTAGCCTTTAGCTCTAATTGGTCATAACCGTTCGGTACTTCGAAACGTATAACTGCTTCACCCTTGGCATTGGTTTTAATAGCAGGATTCCAATAAATCGTAGAAATTTTATTGGTTGCTTTTTTGGAGTTTTTGGCGACCTTGCCTAGGTAACTATCAAAACTTGGAGATTCAAAATAGCCTTGAAAGTTCAAACGTCCCTCTTTCCTATTCACATAATCCAAATCTGATGCCGACCTGGTGTATACCAGAATGGCACCGCCGGCAGCGCGGGTTCCATATATGGCGGCTTGTGGGCCGAACAAAATTTCTATGCGCTCAATATCAAAGGCATTAACAATGCTCATAATATCGGCCAAACTAGACGGTTGCATCAATGGCAAACCATCTAAAACCCATAGAATAGGACCTATACCTGAGGCTCTGGGTAAAATCACTTGAGGCTCCAAGGTTCCTAACCCTCGTATTTGCACGCCCGCTACTCCTAAAAATAACTGAGGTATCGTTTTGGGTTTGTCCGGATCTTGGTACATCACTTTGCTTGGGACCATACCATAGACCGCAGGTTTTTCCTTTTTCTTTAACTTCTTCTCCATCACTTCTACTTCTTCAAGCTCAATTAGCCGATCTTCCTTAACAGCCTGCCAAGGAGAGGTTCCCACCACTTTTCCCTTTTTGGAATTGCCAAAGCCTAGCACACCATTCGATTTGGGATTGTTGTACTTTTCTTCTTGAAATGGAATCACCTTTACTACACGAGACGCACTCTCATCGGCAACCGTTCTGAAAACCAAGGAGGTCTTTCCGACAATTTGAAGGTTTTCCAATCGTATTCTACCGGCGGCATCTGTCTCAAGTTCCCTTACTACCACATCAGCATCCGAAGAGCCCATCATTTGTATCTTGGTATTCTTCAAAAGCTCATTATTCAAGTTATAAGCATATCCAAACAAATCCAAGCCTTCTTGGAAAGGATACGTGATACGATCCGGTACGTTCTGGGAAACAGATTCATCCATACCAACCTCAGCGGTAAGCAGGTCCAAATCTGTTGAAAACCGTTCTTTACGATCATAAGACACATCTAATTTATGTAAGGCATCTACCTTAGGATCAAGGAGCTTGCTTTCCGCAGCCATTTTAAGAGCATTGCCCTGATCTACGTTTGTTACGCTTAGCGAAAATTCTGTAGCAACAGGCTTTCCTTTGGCATCAACAACTTTCACTTTAAAAGCCCGTTCTGTAGCAGTTTCTTCCCCCACCAGCGGCTCTATTTCGAATTGCAACCCTTTGTTCGGTTCTATAGAAACTGGACGTTCAGACCAAATAGTTCCTTGCTCATCAACCAATGATACGGTGAGTACCCCAAAAGGTATGTTTGTCTTTGGAACGGCAATATCAATAGCAGAATCGAGTAAAACAAGTTCTCTTTCAAAATAGGTAATTCCGCCCATTTCACCTTTCAATAGCATTTTTGTCTCCAAGAAATTTGAAGAGGCCCGCACCTGCATCCGCAAGGAAGATACATCTAAATTATTGACGGTAAGCAAACATCCTTTCGATTCAACCTCGGGTAACGAATATGAATGACCCAAATTGGTTTGTAGTGTATAGCGCTCTCCCGGGATTGGGGTGAATATGACCGACATGATATCCTCACTATAAGGAACGATCGTAGCAACCGTATTTTTTTTACTATCAAGAATCTTCCCCTCCATTTCTACCATGCGCGTTTGGTTATCATGCACTTTTATCAATAGTCGATTACTGAATTTTTCAATAAGCGTACCCCCTTCTGGATGAAATGAAACTGATCGTCTTTGGGTCGTTTTTCGACTTTCTTTGATATTTTTCTTTGTTGCGCCAAGTTGCAATTCTTTTTTAAAGTAAAATGAATCCCCATAATTTTGCATCCATCTTGTGTATGCACGCAGCGTGTAGGCTCCATCATCCATTTTTTTAGGAATCGAAATGGCCCCTGAAGACATCCCATTCTCTATTTTATGATATTGCTTATACGCCACCGCACCATCTGAATCAACCAATTCAACCCTTAAAACCTTGCTTAAGGTGGCTCGTACCCTATTGGGTCCGGTCAACGCATACGCCTTAAAGAAAAGAGGAGTGTCTTTCGTTAGAAAAGGCTTGTCTACATGTAAGATGACACGCTCCTGCCAGGTAATCAAAGAATCAATTTGTGACCTTTGAAATACTTCTTCATGGAACGAAGAAGCAAGGGAGCTATTATACGCTTCACTAGGTCCATGTGATTGCGCTAAGGCGAGCCCTGATGAAAACAATAAAAGAAATGATACTAAAGAGCGGTACATGATTTTTTGACCCATAGATTTTTTTTTACCAAGCGAAGACCTCCTTCACCCTTTTAAAGATACCCAAGAGTACCAAGGAAAGCATGCTCTTTTACAGATTTTTAACAGTAAAATACCCCCAATACCCTGTCTAAATACGACACAGAAGAGTGCCATTGGCGATGTTCATGAAAATACCCTGACCTTTTGGGGTACATAGGGCTTACTCTGGATATTCTACACGCAGATGATAGATATTCGTGAGTTTTTGTTTGAAGATTTTTTTGATGCTTTCGATCTCCTTAAAGGTGATATCTGCATTTAAAAATTGATTGGCCGCCATTTGACCCGCAATTATCTTGTCGACAAATTCATCGATGATCAAAAAAGTAGGGTTCTTAAGACTTTTCGAAGCTGCCTCTACTGAATCGGCCATCATCAAAATGGCAGTCTCTTTTGAAAAAGGTATTGGGCCGGGATAGGTAAAATCTTCCTCGTTCACTTCTCCCCCGCTTTCTTGTTGTTTTTTGAAGAAATAATAGACCTTGGTAGTACCATGATGACATCGAATGAAATCGATGACCCTATCGGGAAGGTTGTTTTTTCTGGCAATTTCAATTCCCTGAATCACATGATCAATGATAATCTTGGCACTATCTTTTGCTGAAAGCTCGTCGTGCGGGTTCACGTTTGTAATCTGGTTTTCCGTAAAATACGTAGGGTGGTTCATTTTCCCAACATCATGGTACAGCGCCCCGACCCGCACTAGCATCGCATTGGCGCCAATTTCGTTGGCCGCAGCCTCTGCTAGGTTCGCTACCTGTAACGAATGATGAAAAGTACCTGGGGCCTTGTTTCCCAATTCCTTTAATAACTTGGAATTCGTATCCGACAATTCCAACAATGAAACATCGGAAACCAAACCGAACAACTTTTCGTAGGCATAAATAAGAGGTTGCGCAAACAATGTAATCATTCCGTTCAAGAGAAAAAGACCCAAAGTAGCCCATATGATATTGTCTAGGTTTCCTTCGTGAATAATATGAAAAGCTAAATACCCTACAATATAGATCAAGGTTATTTGCCCGACCGAAATAAAGAGGTTCGCGCGTTTGTATAGTTCAGACACCGTAAGAATCGTAACAATGCCTGCTATGATTTGCAAAAAAATATATTCAAAGCTATTCGGAACAACAAAGCCAAGAATCAAGACCGTCAGCACATGTACAAACAATCCAAGTCTGGCATCGAAAAATGTTTTAAGAATTAATGGAAGAATACACAATGGTACCACAAAAATGTACGCTTCATTGTATTTGACCACCAAGGTAGTCACAAACACCATTAAGAGTATATTAAAGAAAATGAAGGTTACCTTTACGTTGTTCTCGTAGATGTCTCTTCGGTATTTCTTTAGGAACAAGAGCAACATCATGAATACCAACGCAACTAAAACGGTGTAACCAAACAGGATAAAATAGTAATTGTTGGCCGCCCAAAGTTCAGATTCATACTCCTGCTTTAATGAATTTAGCACTTTAAGGTTCCCCGCTTCGACCACCTCCCCCTTGGCTATGATCAACTTGCCCTCATCTACCGTGCCGCGGGTGTTCGAAACTTGTGAAAGGGCTTCCGTCTGTGCGTTTTCAGAAAGTTTTTTATCTAAAACCACATTGGACTTTAATACGTCTTTGAAAAGCGTCTGATAGGAATTCGAAAAACTTTGCAGCCCCTTCTTCCGTAACAAACGGTTTATAGCCACCACCAATTCGGAACGTTCATACAGTTTTTCAAATTGCACCCGATCTGCCTCATTTTTTTTAACCAAGTAAATTGTTTCTTCTTGGTCCGTTTGAATACCGTTGGGCAAAATACCAAATGCATATACATCACCCAGAATTTCCTGTCCCGCCGCATAGAAAGTCTTTACCTGATTTTCTGTATACTCCTGCGCCGAAAAGGTGGCGGGGAATTTTATTTCAAAGTCTGCATATGCCTTTTTTACGATTTGATCGTTGTACCGATAATAGGGCAGTTGAATATCGTTGATCTCTCTTTTTTCCTTCTCTATCTCACGCTGTGTCTTCTTTATCGAAAAGTCGAAAGGGGCATAGAGATTCTCGTATTGCCAAGGTTTTCCTTTTTGAAATTCATATTTAAATTGTCCACCTTTAGGGAAGAAAAATACGATACAAAACAGACTTGCCAGGTATAACAAATACTTATAAATAAGCGACTGACTTTTAAATAGGATATCGAAAAACTTTCGCATGCAACGGGTATCTAATTCAAAAATAGAAAAATATAAGATCAAAACGGCTTATTGATCTCTCTACTACCTGCATTCTTCTTTATTTTCTTAATTTCGCATGACTAATTTTTTTAATCGAAAACGTCGTTAAAATTCAGCAATTGCATCTGAACTATTTTTCAACAAAAGACGTTTATCATTAAATACCATTAAAAAATAGGAAATGAAAGAGGTTGTTATTGTAGCTGCTGTTCGAACACCAATAGGTAGTTTTATGGGTGCTTTGTCATCGGTACCAGCTCCAAAATTGGGAGCGATCGCGATCAAAGCTGCGCTGGACAAAATAAATCTTAGCCCCAGTTTGGTCGAAGAAGTGCTTATGGGACATGTTGTTCAAGCGGGTACAGGCCAAGCGCCAGCTAGACAAGCGGCCATCTATGCCGGTATTCCGGATACGGTGCCCTGTACAACGGTAAACAAAGTATGCTCTTCGGGTATGAAAACGGTCATGCAAGCGGCCCAGGCAATATCACTGGGAGATGCCGATATTGTCGTTGCCGGAGGAATGGAAAATATGAGCATGATCCCTCATTATGTTCAAATGAGAACGGGGCAAAAATTTGGCCCGTCCTCTATGATCGATGGCATGCAAAAAGATGGCTTGGTAGATGTATATGACCAACAAGCCATGGGAGTATGTGCCGACCTATGCGCGACAGAACATAATTTCAGTAGAGAAGACCAAGACGCTTTTGCAATACAATCCTACCAACGATCTGCCGACGCATGGAAAAACGGGCGGTTTGATGCAGAAGTAGTACCTGTTTCGGTACCCCAACGGCGAGGTGAACCCAAAATAGTTACCGAAGACGAAGAATTCAAAAATGTATTCCTTGAGAAAATACCGAATTTAAGGGCAGCCTTCTCAAAAGACGGTACCGTTACGGCCGCCAATGCCTCAACTATAAATGACGGTGCCGCCGCTTTGGTACTGATGAGTGCCGAGAAAGCAAAAGAACTATCACTCTCCCCATTAGCGACTATAAAAGGATATGCAGATGCTGCCCAAGAGCCAAAATGGTTTACTACGGCCCCTGCAAAAGCACTTCCAAAAGCTTTGGACAAAGCGGGCGTTGCAATCGATACCATTGATTACTTTGAGTTTAATGAAGCTTTTGCTGTGGTAGGACTGGCAAATATGAAGCTATTGGGACTTACTGATGACAAGGTGAACGTAAATGGTGGGGCCGTATCTTTAGGACACCCCTTAGGGTGCTCTGGAGCACGAATTATAGTGACCTTACTACATACATTGCAACAAAAAAACGCGACACTCGGAGCCGCGGCCATTTGTAATGGCGGTGGTGGTGCTTCGGCCATTGTCTTGGAAAGAAACTAACCGCTTTTTATAACCAACCACCTCGAATGCAATACGGTATTTGTCCACTTAGCCTCGTTTCTGTGCGCCTTACGCCCGAAGAGACCTCGGAGATGGTTACTCAATTGCTTTATGGTGAACATTTTAAAGTACTTGAACACCGCAAATTCTACAGTAAAATTCGCATCGCCTTCGACAAATGTGAGGGATGGGTGCGCAAAGACCAAATCAACCTTGTTCAAGAGGAACAATACGATGCGATTGTAAATACCAAGGCAATATTTGCAACGGATCTCATCTCATCGGCAGAAACGGATAAAAAACACGCGCTCCCGATCTTATTGGGGTCTTCGGTTCATGCTGCTGAATTCTTAAATCATGAATTTGAAGGGGATAACTCAAGCGGCAATCGGGAAAAATCATCCCTAATTCAAACTGCGTTTTACTACCTAAACGCTCCATTTTTAAAGGGTGGAAAGAGCCCTTTTGGCATTGACAGTTCCGGGTTGAGTCAAATGATTTACAAAATTAATGGACATACCTTACTGCGCACCGCGCAACAACAATCCAGCCAAGGAGATGCGCTGAGTTTTATAGAAGAAAGCGAACCTGGAGATTTGGCATTTTTTGACAATCAAGAAGGAGAAATAGACCATGTTGGGATCATCATGGACGACAATTACATTATTCATTCGCACGGCATGGTGCGCATTGATCGTCTTGATCATACGGGCATTTTTAATAGAGAGCAGGGCCGCTACACCCATTCACTAAGAGTTATTAAAAAGTTGATATAAAAAAACCCTGATTGTTTCAATCAGGGTTTTTAATATATGTAGGAAATAAGACTACTCTCCCAACAACTTCTTTAGTCTCATAAAGTTCTCATTGTCGCCCATGGCACCATAAATGTTCTTCAATTGTGTTAGAACACCTTGATTATCTGGACTTTCCTTTAAAGCCGCCTCAAGTACATCTGCACCTTTTTGAAACAAATCATCTTTTAGCTGCTTCAGCTCATCGTAACGTGCAATGTCTTTTCTAGAATTGCCCAAAGAGTTCATTTCATCGATTAAACCATTCCCTTCGTTCACATAGGTTGTGGAAAGGTTTAATTGTGCGTTTGTGTAATTCGGGTCTATTTCCAACGCTTTTAGATAAGATGCACGAGCTTCTTCAAGATTCCCCTGCTCCATTGCTATCACACCAATATTGTAGTGCAAATCAGCATTATCAGGTGCCATTGCTGCAGCTTCTGACATCAAAACTTTGAACTTATCTTTATCACCCATCGTGTAGTAAAGGTTCGCCTCGCTCAATACCAGGTTCACATCGTCCGGGTTGCTTTTTCGTGCATTTTGAAAAGCTTCAATTGCTTTGTCATTCTGCCCTACCTGAGTATAAATCAAAGCAAGGTTCTTAACGATTTCAGACTTTTTGGAAGGAATTTTTTCCTCTATAGGGTCGCTATGCGTCCCTGCTTTCACCATTAAATCACGCTGTACTTGATCCATTTCCTCTACCTGACCGGAAGCAATATTGGTAGCTTTGTACTTGACACCACCACCATCGTAACCAACATCGTTCAACTCATTATAAAACTTAAGAGACTGCTCGTAGTCGCCCCCTTGTACAGAACTGTTGGCCGCATAATAAAGATAAGAAGTATCTTTTGGGCTTAACTTATAGCTCATATAGAGCTTCTCTGCGGCCTCCTTGAATTTTTTGTTTGCATTGTCCTCAACCGCTGAATTTACCAAATCCGCTGTAATTGCCTGCATTCGTTGCGTTGTCTCATCAGTGTATTTTTTCTTTCCACTTTTCTCCTCTACATCCAATAAATTTTGGAAAGAATCTGCCGCTTCTTTGAATGCGCTGGCATCGCCCTTCTTTGCCAAATCGGCATACACTTTACCACGAGTAAAATAGTATTGTGCCTGCAATTTAGCATCTGCTCCGGAAATAGTTCCAGAAGCACCATCCAAGGCCGTCTTGGCCGCCATGGCATCACCCCCCTTGAGTGCTTTTTCCGCTGCTTTGATCTCGTTCTTCTGAGCAAAACCGACCATAGTAAAACACATGGTCATCAATATTAAAAATTTAGCTTTCATTTCTCTATTATTAAAAATTAGTGTTAATTGATTATTCTTTTGTTTCATCCGTACCCTCATTATCAAGAGCCGTGCCATCTTCGGTATTCACTTCTATATCATTGATTTCGGCTTCCTCCAAACTATCTTCGTCTTTCATCACTTTGGCAACCGCGGCGATAGAGTCGTTTCCTTTGATATTAATGAGCCGTACACCTTGCGTAGCGCGCCCCATAACACGTAAATCCTCTACACTCATTCGTATAGCAATGCCCGATTTATTGATAATCATCAAATCATCCAAATCGGATACGTTCTTGATAGACACCAACTCACCCGTTTTATCGGTTATGGAAATCGTTTTCACCCCTTTACCTCCTCTATTGGTGATACGGTAATCTTCAATACTAGATCGCTTCCCATAGCCATTCTCGGAAACGACCAAGATGTTTTCATCAAAGTCGTGTACGGAAACCATCCCGACTACCTCATCGGTATCGTTGGCAAGGGTGATACCCCTAACTCCCGATGCATTTCGGCCCATAGGTCGTGTCTTACTCTCTTCGAACCGAATCGCCTTTCCTGATTTGAGTCCTAAGAAAATCTGACTGGTACCGGTCGTTAATTTAGCTTCTAGAAGTTCATCGCCTTCACGCACGCCAATGGCATTGATACCGTTTTGACGCGGTCGCGAGTATTGCTCCAAGGAGGTCTTTTTAACCACACCTTTCTTGGTAGCCATAATTACATAATGGCTGTTTACATACTCTTCGTCTTTTAAATCTTGTGTACATATAAAGGCTTTGACCATATCGTCTTGTTCAATATTGATCAAATTCTGTATGGCCCTTCCTTTTGAAGTTCTGCTGCCTTCCGGAATTTCGTAGACCCGCATCCAGAAACATTTCCCTTTTTGGGTAAAGAACAACATGTACTGGTGGTTCGTACCAACAAAAAGGTGCTCAAGGAAATCCTCGTTCCTAGTAGAAGATGCCTTTTGTCCTACCCCGCCACGATTTTGTGTCTTGTATTCGGACAATGGCGTTCTTTTGATATACCCCGCGTGTGAGATGGTAATTACCACCTGCTCATCTGGAATCATATCCTCGATACTCAAATCCCCTCCGGCAAAATTAATTTCTGACCGACGTTCGTCACCATACTTATCTTTTATCTCGATAAGTTCGTCCTTTATAATATTCATTCGACGTTCCTTGCGATCCAAAATATCCTTCAAATCGGCAATCGTCTTGATAATCTCGTCATACTCGGCGCGTAACTTATCTTGCTCCAGACCTGTTAACTGTCGCAGTCGCATTTCAACGATTGCCTTCGCTTGTATCTCAGATAGCTTAAAACGTTCAATCAAATTCTCCCGTGCCTGATCGGCATTTGAAGAAGCCCTGATGATTTTGATTACCTCATCAATGTTATCCGATGCGATAATAAGCCCTTCCAGGATGTGCGCCCTATCCTCTGCCTTCTTTAGTTCGTACTTGGTACGTCGCACAACTACTTCATGACGATGCTCCACAAAATAATGGATCATTTCCTTCACGTTCAATAGACGTGGTCTTCCGTTTACGAGTGCAATATTATTTACACTAAAAGAAGTTTGCAATGCTGTGTATTTATACAGCATATTAAGTACAATATTGGGAATTGCATCGCGCTTTAAGATATACACGATTCGCATCCCCTTACGGTCAGATTCGTCTCTTATGGTCGCTATCCCCTCTATTTTCTTATCGTTTACCAGATCGGCCGTTTTCTTGATCATATCGGCCTTGTTCACTTGATACGGAATTTCTGTGACAATAATACACTCCCTTCCCTGTACCTCCTCAAAGGTCGCTTTACCCCGCATGACAACTCTGCCGCGCCCGGTATGGAACGCTTCTTTAACGCCATCATAGCCATAAATGATTCCTCCCGTTGGAAAATCAGGGGCCTTGATATGCGTAATCAGTTCGTCTATTTCAATATCGCTATTATCGATATATGCGATCGTACCATCTATGACTTCACTCAGATTGTGCGGGGGCATATTGGTCGCCATACCCACGGCAATACCGGACGCACCGTTCACCAATAGGTTGGGCACTCGAGCGGGTAGCACTACCGGTTCTTCCAAGGAATCATCGAAATTTAACTGATGATCTACCGTGTCTTTGTCAATATCGGCCAACATGTCATCCGCGATCTTTCGCATTCGCGCCTCCGTATATCGCATTGCAGCGGGACTATCACCATCTACAGAACCGAAATTCCCCTGTCCGTCAACCAACATATAGCGCAAACTCCACTCTTGCGCCATTCGAACCATTGAGTCATATACCGATGTATCGCCATGAGGGTGATACTTACCCAAAACCTCCCCGACGATACGGGCAGATTTCTTGTGCGAGCTACTGGATCGAACACCAAGTTCATACATGCCGTAAAGCACTCTTCTATGTACTGGTTTCAACCCATCTCGAACATCGGGAAGGGCACGTGACACAATGACCGACATCGAATAATCGATGTAAGCAGATTTCATTTCATCTTCAATATTAATAGGAATCAGTTTTTCTCCTTCAGCCATTTGAAAATATTAGTGTTTATTAGGTTTAAAAAAGCAAGCCAATATAATCAAAATCATAGCTTTTATGGCAAGTCTGCAAGCTTTTATTCAAGAATTTATCAACACGTTTTAACATCTTTTTTTTGCATGCACCACCTGTTAAAAAATCCAGAACCAGTGCTTTTTTCGTCATTTCGCACTAGTTTGTCGAATATAGGTACAGTATTTGCCATAGATTGAAGTAGTTTTACTAATTTTATAGATGTTAAGGATAGTTTATGGACGATAATTTTTCACCCCGAGTAAAAGACGTAATTGCATATAGCAAAGAGGAAGCCCTGCGTTTAGGACATGACTTTATTGGAACCGAGCATTTAATGTTGGGCCTTTTACGTGACGGAAACGGTAAAGCAATCAGTATTTTGGATGCAATGGATGTAGACTTGGATCACCTGAGAAGAAAGGTCGAGATTCTTAGTCCGTCAAATCCAAGTTCTGGAAATGCACAAAAAGACAAAAAGAATCTGCATTTGACACGCCAGGCAGAGCGTGCGCTGAAGACTACTTTTTTAGAGGCTAAATTGTTTCAAAGTTCTTCGATCAATACCGCGCACCTACTTCTTTGTATTTTAAGAAATGAGAACGACCCCACTACCAAGTTGTTGCATAAACTCAAGGTTGACTATGACGGGGTAAAAGAGCAGTTTAAGTTCATGATCACCAGCGATGATGAAATCGTTGATGCCCCTACTTCGGAATCATTCCCAAATGAATCAGACGAAGGCAACGAAAGTAAGGAAGGAAATTTTGGTTCCGCAGGAAATCAAAAAGGAAATAAAAAATCGAAAACACCAGTTCTAGATAATTTCGGCAGGGATTTGACAAGAATGGCCGAAGAGAACAAATTGGATCCCGTAGTCGGTAGGGAAAAAGAAATAGAACGGGTTTCGCAAATCTTAAGTCGTAGAAAAAAGAACAACCCGCTGCTCATTGGTGAACCAGGGGTAGGTAAAAGTGCCATAGCAGAAGGGCTTGCACTCCGTATTATAAACAAAAAAGTATCTCGAATACTCTACAATAAAAGAGTCGTTACCCTAGACCTCGCATCTTTGGTTGCAGGCACAAAGTACCGCGGCCAATTCGAAGAGCGCATGAAAGCGGTCATGAACGAATTGGAGAAAAATGATGATGTAATTCTATTTATAGATGAAATTCACACCATCGTAGGAGCAGGTGGCGCCACAGGAAGTTTGGATGCTTCCAACATGTTCAAACCTGCCTTGGCAAGAGGGGAGATTCAATGTATCGGTGCGACTACCTTAGACGAATACCGTCAGTACATTGAAAAAGATGGAGCACTTGAACGACGTTTTCAAAAGGTCATCGTTGAACCTACGTCTGTAGCTGAAACCATCGAGATATTACAAAATATCAAGAGTAAATATGAAGACCACCATAATGTAATCTATACAGACGAAGCAATTATCGCCTGTGTAAAGTTGACCAATCGGTATATGACCGATCGCTTTTTACCGGACAAGGCCATTGATGCCCTCGATGAAGCTGGTTCACGTGTTCATATTGTAAATATGGATGTCCCTAAACAAATTTTGGAGCTTGAAAAACAGCTCGAAGATGTTCGGGAACTTAAAAACAGTGTGGTTAAAAAACAAAAGTACGAAGAGGCCGCAAAGCTACGGGACGATGAGAAAAGACTCGAAAAAGACTTGGCCGTTGCCCAAGAAAAATGGGAAGACGATAGCAAATTGCATAAAGAGACGGTTTCAGAGGATAATGTAGCCGATGTAGTCTCAATGATGAGTGGTATTCCCGTAAACCGAATTGCACAGACCGAGAGCAATAAATTAGCTGAATTACCCGAACTCATAAAAGGGAACGTTATTGGACAGGACGAAGCAGTGGCGAAAGTGGCGAAAGCCATACAGCGTAACCGTGCCGGACTTAAAGACCCTAACAAACCCATAGGATCCTTTATTTTCCTTGGACAAACGGGCGTAGGAAAAACCCAGCTGGCCAAAGTATTGGCAAAGGAGCTTTTTGATTCCGAAGATGCCCTGATTCGCATTGATATGAGCGAATACATGGAGAAATTCGCCATTTCTAGACTGGTAGGAGCTCCTCCAGGATATGTAGGTTATGAAGAAGGCGGACAGTTAACTGAAAAAGTACGCCGAAAACCGTATTCGGTAATTCTGTTAGACGAGGTAGAGAAAGCACATCCAGATGTGTTCAACATGCTTTTACAAGTATTGGACGACGGCTACCTTACCGACAGTTTGGGACGTAAAATCGACTTTCGAAACAGTATCATTATTATGACTTCGAATATTGGAGCAAGGCAACTAAAAGACTTCGGACAAGGAGTCGGTTTTGGCACCTCCGCTAAGATTTCGCAAGCAGATACCCATCAGAAGAGCGTTATCGAAAATGCTTTGAAAAAGGCATTTGCGCCCGAATTCTTGAACCGAATCGATGATGTAGTGGTATTTAATCCGCTTGAAAGAGAAGACATTCACCAAATTATTGATATTGAACTTGCAAAATTGTTTGCCAGAATCAAAGAAATAGGATATGACCTTAACTTAACGGAAAAGGCCAAGGACTATATTGCCGATAAGGGCTTTGATAAACAATACGGTGCAAGGCCTTTGAAAAGGGCTATTCAAAAGTATATAGAGGATGCCTTGGCCGAAGAAATTGTTAATTCCAAGTTGGTGGAAGGCGATAGTATCTTTATGGATCTTGATGCTAAAAAAGAAGAGCTGACCATTAAAATCAAAAAAGCGACGAAATCCTCGAAAGCCTGATATTTAGTAGGAAAAAGACACCGTAAGGGGGCGATATAATCGCCCCCTTTTTTTTATGCCCCAGAATTCGCGAAGTAAGAAAAAAGCCCCCTACTCACAATTGAAAGCAGTATAAACGATATTTACGCCTTTAATCTAATATTTTACTACATGTCTTTGCATACCGCTACTTTCGTTTCGAGACACTATTAAAAAATACGCATAATGAAAGTGGGAAAATCTAAGAAAAAGATTGTCGTCAGGGAATACCAGTTAGAAATAGGTAAAATACAAGTATATGAAAACCATATGGTTTCTATTTTTGACGAAGGAGCAACGCTGACACTTGAAAGAGCCTATCAAATTATCGGGATTTCGGAAATTCATTTTCGAAACCGCGATTTCGGTTACATCAGCCTTCGAAAGAACGCATATGCAATTGACCCTACCATCTACTCCTATATTAGGGAATTGGAAAACTTAAAAGCCTTTGCTATCGTTTCAATAAAAGAAATGGACATGCATAATTTTAAAATCGAAAAGCTCTTCTACAAAAAACCGATGAAGTTTTTCATCGAATATGACAATGCATTGGCGTGGGTAAAAAGAAGGGTTAAAGGTCGTTAAGATTTATAGCACTACCAGCAACCGACCCAACCAACCAGCACCAAAACCAGCTTTCATCCATTTTCTTTCTCAGACACCTCCGCCTCCGGTGGTCCCTCCGGTATTTTAAAAAGATCGATAAAAGCTTTTCCAATTGCGTTGGATATATCGGAAGCCAATAGCGCCTGGTACCCAGTCGCCTCAACCGCAATATCCCCTGCCCTACCATGTAGGTATACGCCAAATAAAGCGGCATGCAGGGAGGTATAGCCTTGTGCCATTAGACCGGCTATTACACCCGTAAGTACATCGCCACTGCCGGCCGTGGCCATTCCCGGATTCCCGGTCATATTGATGTATCCTTTTCCATTCTGCAGCGTAATGGTGTGCGCCCCTTTTATAATGAGGATACAATTGTATTTTTTAGAAAAGGCTTTGGCCTTTTTCAGCTTTTCAAAATCATCTTTCCATTTTCCTATCAAACGTTCCAATTCTTTTGGATGTGGTGTTAGCACAGAATCCTTGGGCAGTTTCTTAAGAAGTGTTTTATGTTCCGCTAAGATATTCAAGGCATCGGCATCGATGACCAGAGGGGTATGAACCTGATCTAAGAAGCTCGAAAAGGTTTTTACAGTGGAGGTCTCTTTTCCCATACCCACACCAATCGCAATGGTTTTCCCATCAAGGTCGAAATCGATATTCGATAAGAATTGCTCACCGGTATCGGGAACCACCATTGCCTCCGGGACATTTGTTTGCAATGGTAAAAGTCCACATTCGGGAACATAGGCAGACACCAAACCACTCCCGGTGCGTAGGCTACTTTGTGCAGTTAAGTGAACCGCCCCTATTTTTCCGACGCTGCCTCCTACGACCATTACATGACCAAAAGTACCTTTATGGGAAAATTTTTCTCTTGGCATATACATAGGCAATACCTCGTTTTTACCAACAAGCTCATAATCCGTCTTCATTTCGGTAAGATACTCGGGATCTAAACCGATATCGAGTACTTCCCATTGATTGCTATAAATACCTGTGCCAGGTAAAAAGAAGGTCAATTTTGGGGCTTGAAAACTCAATACAAAATTGGCCTTGACCACCGCGTTTGGGTCTTCCACTCCCTTATCGGTATACATGCCCGAAGGAATATCAATAGAAAGTATAAAGGCTTGAGTGCTATGAAGGTGTTCGATCAAACGAACTACCCACGCATCCGGGGCTCTATTAAGACCTATACCGAAAATGGCATCAACAATGATATCATCCTTGCCTATTGCCGGAAGCTCACAATCGGATTCTAAAAATTCGGGCCATACTTTACGCTCTTTCAACCGTTCTAAATTGATTAAAAAGTCTTTGGAACGGGTCTTGCTATAATTTATGACATACACCCCAATATTGTACCCATGCTCCTGCAAGTGACGGGCCAAGGCAATACCATCGCCACCATTGTTGCCGATACCACAAAAAAGATGAATTTTTACCGGCGCTCCCTGCATGCGAAGATGCATCCAATTAAAAATTTGAGTAGCGGCCCTTTCCATCAATACATCACTACTAATTTCCTGTTTTTGAATGGTGTACGTATCTGCCTCGTAAATCTGTTTCCCTGAAAATATTTTCATCTTGCTAAAAAATCCTGACAAAATTTACCGATTCCGTAAAAATTCCGGTAAACATTTGGTTGAGGCGCTAAATGTACTACTTTTGAGATTCACAAGAAATTAAACCCAGTGAATCTAGTTACTACAGATTTAGATTTTGGCCTTAGAAGCAACAGTCGTGCGTTCAATCGTACTACAACCCCTTTGGGGTAAACTGCTATATACTTCCGATTCTCGCGATTTATCGCTCCCTAAATAAAATACATCCTAATTTAAGCGCATCATGCAAGTATTAAAATTTGGCGGCACTTCTGTTGCCGATGCAAAAAATATATCCCTCGTAAAGAACATTGTTTCCGATGCTTCGGACGAACGAATCATTGTGGTCGTTTCTGCCCTAGGTGGCATTACCGACCTATTATTGAAAGCCGCTTCAATGGCTTCCAAACAGGACGAAAGCTATACCGCCATCATCCCCGAAATTGAAAGAAGACACCTAGAGACCATCAAATCTTTGCTCCCCATCAAAGCGCAAAGCGCTGTGCTAAGTAAGGTAAAAAGCGAACTGAATGTTCTGGAAACCCTCTTGGAAGGAGCCTTCTTAATTGGCGAGACCACCCCAAAACTATTGGACAAAATAATGAGTTTTGGAGAGCTGTTATCTTCTTACATTATTAGTGAATACCTTCTTTCCCAGGGTTTGGATGTGGTTTATAAAGACAGTAGGGAATTGATCAAGACCAATGCCGATCACGGCAAAGCACTAGTAAATTTCGAGCGCACCAAACAACTTTGTTGGGAATATTTTCAAAACATTTCCGAAAAAATAATTCTAATGGGGGGCTTTATTGCTTCCTCTGAAGAAGACACCTCCACCACTCTTGGTAGAGGTGGGTCTGACTATTCCGCTGCCATCCTAGCGGCTGCATTAGATGCCGATCTATTACAAATATGGACGGATGTTAGTGGTATGTACACCGCCAATCCTAAAATCGTAAAACAAGCCCAGGCAATTCCGCATATTTCTTTTGAAGAAGCCATGGAACTTTCCCATTTTGGCGCGAAAGTCTTATACGCTCCCACCATTCAACCGGTGCTTTCGAAAGGCATTCCGATTGTAATTAAAAATACTTTTGAGCCACAGGCGGAAGGGACACTGATTACAAAAAACAAAAACGAAAAAAACAAGACCGTACGTGGTATAAGTCATATTGATCAAATTGCCTTGTTATCGCTACAAGGGCCAGGTATGGTCGGCGTACCGGGTACTTCGAAACGTTTTTTTGAAGTACTATCGCAGGCAGCCATTAGTGTGGTGCTTATTACCCAAGCATCTTCGGAACATTCTATCTGTGTTGGTATCGCTTCCTCCGATATTGACAAGGCGGTTCAAATTGTAAACGAGGCTTTTGCTTATGAAATAGCACAAAACAAGATTCAGCCCGTACTGGCCGAAAAAGAGTTGGCAATCATCGCCTTGGTAGGAGATAACATGAAAAGTCATCAGGGATTGAGCGGAAAAATGTTTAGTACCCTAGGGCGAAACAATGTGAATATTCGCGTTATTGCGCAAGGGGCCTCCGAGCGTAATATATCTGCCGTAATCGCACAGCAAGATGTGAAGAAAGCATTGAACTCCTTACATGAAGAATTTTTCGAGGAAAATATAAAACAACTCAACCTCTTCGTCATGGGGGTAGGAAATGTTGGAGCAAAGTTTTTAGCGCAGGTACGGCAGCAACATTCCTATCTTAAAGACAATCTTAAACTCAATATTCGGGTTATAGGAATATCGAATTCCCGTACCATGCATTTTGATGAAAATGGCATCAAATTGGAAACCTGGGAAACTACACTGGCAAACGGAGAACAGGCAGATCAAGAACGTTTCATGCATTTGGTAAACAACCTCAATTATCGGAATAGTATTTTTGTGGATAATACTGCAAGCGCCGACGTTTCGAACACCTATGCAGATTATCTGGGCAACAGTATTTCAGTAGTTACCTGTAACAAAATAGCCTGTTCCTCTGCCTATGAAAACTATAAAGACCTCAAAGCCTTGTCAAGAAAATACAATGCACCTTTCTTGTTTGAGACCAATGTGGGGGCCGGACTTCCCATACTCGATACCCTAAAAAATCTAATTGCCTCTGGTGATAAAGTTTTAAAGATTCAAGCAGTACTTTCGGGCAGTCTCAATTTTGTATTCAACAATTTTAATGAGGAACACACCTTTCATGACATTGTTTTACGAGCGCAGAAAGAAGGCTATACCGAACCCGATCCGAAAATAGATTTAAGCGGAATTGACGTAATGCGAAAAATTCTGATCTTAGCGCGAGAAAGTGGACATCAACTCGAAATTGATGCCATTGAAAATACCCCATTTCTGTCCAAAGAAAGTTTGGAGACCAAAACCAATGAAGATTTCTTTGCGGCTGTCAAAAAAGACGAAGCATCTTTTCAAAAACGGTATGCAGAAGCCAAGGCAAAAGACAGTAAGTTGAAATATGTAGCCCAATTTGAAAATGGAAAAGCCAGCGTTGGTTTACAGCAAATTCCAAAAGGGCATGATTTTTATAACCTTGAAGGTAGTGACAACATAGTTTTGTTCTATACGGAACGCTATCCCGACCAACCGATGATCATTAAAGGAGCTGGTGCCGGAGCGGATGTTACGGCATCCGGTATTTTTGCCGACATTATTCGAATTGGAAATTTCTAAAGATGGAAACACTCAAAATATTCTGTCCGGCCACGATTGCCAATGTATCCTGTGGTTTTGATGTACTCGGCCTGGCGTTGGACGCCGTCGGGGATGAAATGGTTGTTCGAAAAAGCGCTAAAAAAGGCATTAGCATTACAAAATTGGAGGGACAAAACCTGCCTACGGAAACGCATTTGAATGTTGCCGGGGTAGCCGGGATGGCCCTGTTGGAACAAAGCGATTATCAGGGCGGTTTTGAAATCGAAATTTACAAGAAAATCAAAGCGGGAAGTGGTATCGGTAGCAGTGCCGCAAGTTCGGCCGGAGCCGTTTGGGCAATGAACGAATTATTGGGCAAACCATTTACCACTGCAAAATTGGTAGAGTTTGCAATGGAAGGGGAACGATTGGCGAGCGGTGTTGCGCATGCCGACAATGTGGCCCCTGCCCTCTTTGGAGGTTTTACATTGGTGCGCAGCTACCATCCGTTGGACATTGTTGAGATTCCGTTTCCTTCCGAATTATTTGCGACTGTCATTCATCCGCAAATCGAAGTCAAGACAGCCGACTCCCGTAAAATACTGAAGACAAGTATACGCCTGCAGGACGGCATTAAACAATGGGGAAACGTTGGCGGATTGATAGCCGGACTATTTCTGGAGGATTACGCCCTTATCGGTCGTTCTTTGCATGACCATATTGTAGAACCCATCAGATCTATCCTGATTCCAGGTTTCGACGATATAAAATCCGGTGCCCTTAGTGCCGGCGCGTTGGGGAGTGGTATTTCAGGTTCCGGGCCCTCAATTTTTGCCTTAAGCCAAGGGGAGGAAACAGCTCAAAATGTAGGAGAAACCATGAAAAAAATCTATCAGGATATCGGGGTCGATTATGACGTGCATGTTTCTAAAATTAATCGCGAAGGAATCAAAATATTAGATTAAATGAACTACTACAGCCTGAACAATAACGCGCCACAGGTCTCTTTTAAAGAGGCGGTAATCAACGGAATAGCGCCAGATCGCGGATTGTATTTCCCTTCGGAAATCAACCCCTTACCAAGCTCGTTTTTTGAAGAAATTGAACTGCTTTCAAATCAAGAAATTGCTTTTCGGGCCATTCATCAATTTGTAAAAGCGGACCTGCCCGATTCCGTTCTAAAGGAAATTCTGGAACAGGTACTCGATTTTGATTTCCCAGTAGTTCCTATTGACGAAGTTACGGGCACTTTGGAGCTTTTTCATGGCCCTACGATGGCTTTTAAAGATGTAGGCGCTCGTTTTATGGCACAATGCCTGGGTTATTTCTCCAAAAACACATCCTCCGAAGTCACTGTACTTGTAGCAACATCGGGCGATACGGGAGGGGCCGTTGCCAATGGGTTTTTGGGCGTTAAAGGAGTACAAGTCGTTATTCTATACCCCGATGGCAAGGTCAGCGATATACAAGAAAGGCAACTGACAACCTTGGGGCAAAATATCACTGCCTTAAACGTAGCGGGCACCTTTGATGACTGCCAAAAAATGGTGAAAACCGCTTTTTTGGATACGACACTCTTGGAGAATATGCAGCTTACCTCGGCAAACTCTATAAATGTAGCCAGGTGGTTGCCGCAATTGTTCTATTTTTTGTTTGCGTATAAGCAAGCAAAACAAGAAGGGAAGGAAATCGTATTCTCCGTCCCAAGTGGAAATTTTGGAAACATTTGCGCAGGTATGGTCGCCCATAAACTGGGCATGCCGGTGAAGCATTTCATTGCGGCGACCAACGCAAACGACACGGTTCCGGAATTTATGAAAACCGAGAAGTATGCTCCAAAACCTTCAAAAGCTACCATTAGCAATGCTATGGACGTCGGCGACCCGAGTAACTTCATCCGCATACGACATTTGTTTCAAAACGACCATCGTCTTCTGAGACATATGCTTTCTTCGTACTCGTTTACCGACGTTGAGACCAAGACAGCTATGAAAACGATTTACGAAAACACTGATTATATTTCAGATCCCCATGGAGCGGTCGGGTATCTGGGCCTTAAAAAATATCAATCAGAAAATCCGAACACCTATGGCATCTTTTTAGAAACCGCACATCCCGTTAAATTTCTCGATGTGGTCGAGGATACTTTGGGGATTTCACCGGAAATTCCGCCCCAAATTCAAAAGGTTTTGGGGAAAGAGAAGCGTGCAATACATATTGCCTCCTATCAAGATTTGAAATCGTACTTATTAAAATAAAAAAGAGCGGAGTACATACTCCGCCCTTTTGACACTAGCGATTGGTTAGCGAATTCGCTAGTCCTTATGGTCTAAATCATAATCATACACCACGACTTCGCCATAATTATTAGAATTGTTGGCTTGACTTCCTTCCACATTGGCATTGCTCTGGGTATAGTTGCCAATTTTAAAGTAGGCATCCCCATAATCCCTGTCCAATAAGACGGATTTATTGCCATCCTTAACCAGATAAGAAGAAGCATTGCCGCTATTAAATGCACTTTTTAGATTGCCAGTTTCGCTGTAATACGCATAGTGCTTGCCATCTTTCACCTCAAAGATCACTTCATGAATGGTTCCTAGTTGATACCCTCTTTTAATGGTAAGGTCGCTTCTCAATTTTCCGCCGTTAAAACTTAGAAATAAATGATCCCCTTCTAAGCGCAACACCATTGAATCGTCTATCCCTTCACTTTTATTGCCATGAATTTGGGTGGCCACAAGATGGTCCTTAACGATGGGTAAATGCGTTATAGCCTGTTTTACGTAAATAAAATGATCGCCGTCAGTGTTCCAGTATATATCTTTGCTACCATCTTTTTCGCGCTCTCTAAATTCAGAACGTATATAGTCGGAGTTGGGGGTAGAACCATTATTAGTTCGAATGGGAGCTCTAAAGACGATGCCATTACCGGCATTGTTCACATAGAAATATTCATTGTTGCCTTCTCCGCAAAGAGTCTTATCCTCTCCTCCATCCGGATAGGTAATTTTCCACTGATTGCAATTGGGCATTAAATCAGATGGGATATTGGCATCGCCTTCACCACCCCCATCAGTACCGCCGTCGCCTTCTTCTCCAAAAACTTGTACTTCTGCCAACGATAATGGGTTTGTGCCTTTCAATTTTATTCGGACTCTAGAACCAACGACACCTCCCGTGTTAATTGTTACAGAAGGATTGGGAGTTGAATTAATTGTAGTTTTATACGCAAGGCTTCCCGAGCTGGTGTATACGAAAACATCAAAATTGCTAAGTCTTGAACTACAACAATTGGTTCTGTTCCATATTTTAATTTCACCTATTTCTTGATCTGACCCCAAAAGTACTTGCCACCAAGGTTGTGATTGGGTGTTTGTATGTGTAACACTACCTTGATTCCAAACACCAGAAGTATTTCCATCAACCGCTCTACCCGAAACTCCTCCATAAGCGGTGGAAGATTGTTGCGTTGTTTTACCCAATGCCAAGTTGGTTCCTCCCCCAGGAGATGTATTGCCAGACCCACTAAAGCTAAAAGAATCGATATCCAATAAATAACCGCTGCCCCCTTTGAATACCAAATAGAGGTCTGAATTATTGGAATCATCATCAATGCTGCCCGTGAATGTTTTGAAGTTAGTCCAGCCACCGGTATTGTTGACCGTTACTTTACCCAATAAATCACCTCCCGTTCCACCAGCTCTAAACTCAATCGTTCCCCCGCTTTTACCACTGGCAGCACGAACAGAAACAGCATTTGCACCATTAAAATCAAAATCTTCAAATCTAATCCAGTCATTATTGTTTACATAGCCAACAGCCGAACCTCCATTGCTTTTTTGGATTCCGCTTTGCGCATCATAATTTTCTGCCTGAACAGTGTTACTATTTAAGTTAGCAACAATAAAATCTTCTTCCAGAGCCGCTTCAAGGTGCTCTTCCTCTTGCGAGCAAGAAAACATCAATAGTACAAATACCAACATTACACTAAGTCTTTTTAAGACATTACCTTTTAAACTGTTTTTCATTACATGTGTTTTAGATTAAATTCTTTCATTCAAAGCACCACCAATTGGTTTGTCACTTTGGTAGATCACTTTGGTTTACCAATTTGGAAAACCAAATATACTCAAAAAAAACAGTCCTACTAATTTTATGTTAAAAACTCGATGAAAGATCAATTTTTTAATAAAACCCTTATTCAAACAACTCTTTTTCCTTAGTTTTTTTAGGTTTTTTAACATCTCTTTGGAAAAACCATATTTTAAGAAATGCAACCTTTGTACTCTCTAGACCTTGTGGTAGTCTTCCCGTAAATGAGCAGTCATCCCTATTGATGGCCTTAAAAGAAAGCTGTTTAAGAAGGCCAATTTTTCGGACATCATTTTCTGTTCCTTTGGAAATAAAACTTGCAACACCTAAGACCTATCTGGTCGCTATCTTACTTTAAGTGATGCATATTATTAAAGCGAAAAAAGCAGAAATATCGTTCTCATCAGGATTTGCCTGTATTGTTTTGGGGGTAGTCAAGTGCTTTTAAAAACATACAGCAGTGCTGAAACATCTTCCCTTGTTGCGAGGTTTCGGAAATTAATTCAATAAATTTGCACAATATAAATTTTCAATGAATGAAGAATACTGCTTTGACCCAAACACATGAAGCTCTTGGAGCCAAAATTGTTCCTTTTGCCGGGTATAATATGCCCGTATCCTATGAGGGGGTAAATATTGAACATGAAACCGTTCGCAAGGGAGTGGGTGTATTCGATGTTTCCCATATGGGGGAATTTTTAATATCTGGACCCAATGCATTGGCGTTAATTCAAAAAGTGAGTTCAAACGATGCTTCCAAGTTGACAGTAGGCAGGGCCCAATACAGTTGCCTACCAAATGAAACAGGCGGTATTATAGATGACCTGATCATTTATAGAATAAAAGAGGACCAATACTTGTTAGTGGTCAATGCCTCGAATATTGAGAAAGATTGGAACCATATTTCGTCTTACAATTCAGAGTACGAGGCAGAAATGCGCGATATCTCGGAAGGATACTCCCTTTTGGCCATCCAAGGGCCAAAGGCCATTGAAGCAATGCAGTCCTTAACCAGTGTTGATCTTTCTACCATAAAATTTTATCATTTTCAAGTGGCCGATTTTGCAGGTATTGAACATGTAATTATTTCTGCGACCGGTTATACCGGTTCTGGTGGGTTCGAAATCTATTGCAAGAACGAAGCGGTATTGCAAATTTGGGACAAGGTATTCGAAGCGGGTGCAGACTTTGGTATTAAACCCATTGGCCTAGCGGCCCGCGACACCTTGCGTTTGGAAATGGGGTATTGCCTCTATGGAAATGACATAAGCGACACTACCTCCCCCTTTGAGGCAGGCCTGGGATGGATTACCAAATTCACAAAAGATTTTGTGAATAGCGATGCGCTCGCCAAAGAAAAAGCCCGCGGTGCAGAACGGAAATTGGTCGCCTTTGAATTAAACGACCGTGGAATTCCTCGCCATGACTATGATATCGTAGATGGCCAGGGAAAAAAAATAGGAATTGTTACCTCTGGTACGATGTCTCCCATGCTTGGAAAAGGTATTGGTTTGGGATATGTACCCAGCGTATTTTCTGAGGTTGGCAGTAAAATCAACATTCAAATCCGAAAAAATGCGGTGCCAGCAACCGTAGTAAAATTACCTTTTTACAAGGAATGATCGACTATCAAAGGGTTTTATCGGAAATAACGGCACACTGCAGCTCGTCTGATCAAAAGGGAATGATTGCTTCCTACATTCCTGAACTTGCCAATGTCAGCATTGATAAACTGGCAATGCATTTGATCGACTCGGACAAAAACACCTATGCGGCCGGTGACGCTACTGAAACTTTTTCTATTCAAAGTATTTCAAAAGTGTTGACCTTGGCACAAGCCTTTGGTATTCTTGGTTCTGACATTTGGAAAAGAGTAGGCGTAGAACCTTCAGGCGATCCTTTTAATCACTTATCCCTATTGGAACAGGAAAACGGGATTCCAAGAAACCCTTTGATCAACGCAGGTGCCATTGTGGTAGCCGATATTTTGGTTTCGCATCTTGAAAACCCAAAACAAGACTTCTTGAATTTTGTTCGAACACTTACCGGAGATTCCAACATACATGTTGATTCTGCAGTCGCCCGTTCAGAAGAGCGTACCGGCTTCAGAAACTATGCCACGGCCAACTTGCTCAAATCGTTCGGAAACCTTCAAAACGACGTTGCAACCGTTCTTGATTTTTATTTTCACCAATGTGCCATTTCTATGAGTTGTGCGCAATTGACCAAGGCCTTTTATCCGTTTATGAACCAAGGCAAATGTTTGAAAGACAGAACACATCTTACTCAAACACAAACTAAAAGAGTAAATTCTATTATGCTTACATGCGGATTTTATGATGAGGCGGGCGAGTTTGCCTTTGAAGTAGGCCTCCCTGGAAAAAGTGGTGTTGGAGGAGGTATTGTAGCGCTGCTACCGGGAAAATATTGCGTTGCCACCTGGTCTCCCGGACTTAATGCAAAGGGGAATTCAAAACTTGGTATGGAAGCCCTCGAAAAGCTTACCACCAAAACCGGGCAATCTATATTCTAGACCGTGCAAACCAAAAAAATTCTCATACTAGGCGGTAGTGGTTTTTTGGGCAATGCCCTCTATAAGGAGCTACGTTCTTATTTTGATACGTATGGAACTTATTTTACGGCACGTAAGACATTCGAAAACAACCAGCAGTTTTTTCGGTACGACCTGCAAGAAGATGATATTTTTGAAATACTTCAAAAAGTAAGACCGCAGTTGATCATTTCTGCCCTTCGGGGAAATTTTGCGGGTCAGGTATTGGCGCATCAGCACTTGGTTGAATACGTACAACAAAACGATTGTAAAATATACTTTATATCCTCGGCCAATGTTTTTGACTCCTACAGCAAATACCCTTCTTACGAGTTTGATAAAACACTTTCCGAAAGTATTTATGGCCGTTTAAAAATCAAGATAGAGAATATGCTACTGCGGCTTCCTAAAAAGAAAATGGGAATTCTTAGGGTACCGATGGTATTCGGCAATCAATCACCGCGCATCAAACAGATAAAGAACAATGTATTGAACAACGTTCCCGTAGAAGTGTTCCCCAACCTTGTCATGAACGTCACCAATGATGATAAGTTAACGCAACAAATTCATTACCTGATCAACCGAAACAAAAGCGGTATCTATCATCTGGGAAGTCATGACCTTGTACATCACGATGATTTTATTAAAGAAGTAATGGAGCGTATCGGGAATTTCACGCCTATTTTCAAAAGAGTGTATACCACCAATGATGAGCGCTATTTGGCAGTATTGCCCAAAGAAAATAAGTTGCCGAAAAATTATCGGATTACCTACCAAGAAATCATTGACCATCATATTGTACTCTGATAGGTAAAGGCAGTGCACTTTGTATATGGTGGGCCAACGTACTTTGCGTAACTTTAAAAAAAATATCAAATGGAAAAACTAACTACAGCACAAATCGAAGAGAAGTTGACTGCTATGGACAGTTGGGAATATGTAGATGGCGCCATTGAAACTTCTTTGCAATTTGGCAACTTTAAAGAAGCTTTTGCAACGATGACCCGTATCGCTTTTGAATGCGAAGCGCAGGGGCACCATCCCGACTGGAGCAACGTATATAATTCTTTGCATATTCGGTTGAACACGCACGATGTGGGTGGAATAACCGAAAAAGACTTTCAGTTGGCAGAAGCCATTGAAAAAATAATTTTTGGAGACTAGATCTTGCAAAAAAAATTGAGTTCTTAATCTGAATAGTGCGAACTTTCTTGGACTTGCAATTGATTTTGTTAAATTTGTTTCCAGTCATCTAAACAATATATTTTACTATGGGAAGAGCTTTTGAATTTCGAAAAGCACGAAAAATGAAACGCTGGTCGGCAATGTCGAAAGCGTTTACACGAATTGGAAAGGATATCGTTATCGCTGTTAAGGAAGGTGGTCCCGATCCCGACTCCAATTCGCGTCTTCGCGCGGTTATTCAAAATGCCAAGGCAGTTAATATGCCGAAGGATAATATTGAACGTGCCATTAAGCGTGCGTCCGATAAAAATTTAGGTGATTACAAGGAAGTTTTGTTCGAAGGCTATGCACCTCATGGCATCGCTATTTTAATTGAAACGGCGACTGATAACAATACCCGTACCGTGGCCAATGTACGCAGCTACTTTAATAAATGTAATGGTAGCTTGGGAACTTCGGGCTCGGTAGAATTTATGTTTGACCATACCTGTAATTTTCGTATTCCCGCAGAAGGTATCGACCCTGAAGAATTGGAATTGGAAATGATCGATTTTGGTGCCGAAGAGGTTTTTGTAGATGAAGATGGCATCTTGATCTACGCCCCTTTTGAGAGTTTTGGTGCCATTCAAAAAGAATTGGAAAATAGGGAAATCGAAATTCTCTCCTCCGGTTTTGAGCGGATACCGCAGGTTACAAAACAATTGAACGAGGAACAGGTGGCCGATGTAGAAAAACTTTTAGAGAAAATCGAAGAGGATGATGATGTACAGAATGTATACCATACCATGCAGGAATAAAAAATCCTTAGAAAGAATAAGAAAGGGCCAACATCTTGGATGTTGGCCCTTTTTCTTTTTTAATCTGATTATAATCAACGTTTAATGACCAATTGTTTTCGAAACTGCTCTCCTTCGTTATTGGTGGCGATGATCACATAGGTACCTATGGGAAGGTTGTACACATCAAGATCATACCCCTGTTCTTGGGGCCCTTCATCTACCTGTGCCCTGCTCACCAAACGCCCCGCCATATCGTATACGTACAGCACTCTCATGGTGGTAGCCTGTGTTTCGAACGCTATTTTAGCGACGCTCCGTGCGGGGTTGGGATGAATGTTCAACCCGTTCCCCATGTCGCCGCCCGCTATTCGCGAGGCGTTCCCCGCTGCACTTTGGTTGATGATGGTAAGGTTGTCGTACAAGGCCGTCCCGGCATCGAAGCTGCCATAGTTGCTGAACAGCCATAGATCGAGCGTACCGATGCCCGAGGG
>CALIIC010000043.1 GCA_938020445.1 uncultured Flavobacteriaceae bacterium
CCATTGGTGATAAAAACATCTGCGTCTTCATCATTGTCATAGTCCGATAATAGTACAGACCAACTCCAGTCTGTATTGGCGGTCTTTGTCAATTGAGAAACATTGTTGAATTTTTCATTGCCGAGATTCAGGTGAAGCGAATTGAACATGTATTGATAGTGAAAATCTGCTTTGTTCACGAGATAATCAAACCTTCCCGTGCTCATAGAGGCCATAAGGGTTTTTGAGCGTACATGATCACTTGATGACATGTCTAGTACAAATATATCTTGAAGACCATCGCTATTGATGTCGGCGATATCCAATCCCATACCAAAGAAGGAAGTGTGCTGGGTGAATTCTTTTATATTATCGGTAAAAGTACCATCGCCGTTATTGGTAAATAAAGCATCTGGAATAAAATAGTCGCTTGCCATATAGATATCGAGCCAACCATCATTATTAATGTCACTGACACAGAGCCCAAGTCCGAAAAATGGCCGCTGCAATCCTGCTTTCTCCGTAATATCAATAAAAGAGCCTTGATTGTTTTGATATAAGTGGGAACTGTTGAAATAAAGTTTTTCACGATCGTTGCCAATCATTCTATACAAACTGATGGGGTCTAGTCCATATAATTCATTTTCGTTCATTACCAGGCAATCAAGATCCCCGTCTTTATCAAAGTCAAAAAAGACCGATTGTGTACTGATCCCAAGATCGGCCAAGCCATAGGCTTCAGCTTTTTCATCGAATGTAAGATCGCCATTATTGATGAAGAGAAGGTTTTTTCGGTTAAATCGGGTGTTTGGACCACCTTGCGAGACATAAATATCTTTGTAGCCATCATTATTGATATCAACAAAAGTGATGCCGTTGGCCCAATTTTTACCTTTATTGATATTCGCTTTTTCCGAAATATCTTCAAACTTCAAGTTTCCTTTATTTAAGAACAACTTGTTGGCTACTTGATTACCACAGAAAAAAATATCCTGTAAGCCATCGTTGTTTAAATCTTCGACTCCCACGCCTGCGCCATTATAGAAATAATCAAAGCTGAAAAGGTTGTCAAGCGTTTCAAGATTTTCGGTGATCGTGTTTTCAAATTCAAGATTACTTTGGGAAGCGGGAATTCTTTTGAAAACCGGCGGAGCTGTACTGGAAACGGGTTCTTTTTCCTGAGGTGTTGGGATCGCATCACTTGGTTTGTCTTCATTACAGCCAATTGTAAGAGCGAGAAGTAGAAAAGCCCAAAGTTTATGTGATGAAACCATTCGTTGTGTTTATTGAGGATATTTTTGGTGTTACAAAGTTAGCCAAAAGGGCAGTTTTCACAAATAATAACACCGCTAGCTACTGGTAAGAAAAAAACCATCCCAATGAAATGGAATGGTTTTTTATTTTATAAAAACGTAAATCGGTCTACTGTTTTGTAAAACTATAGGTGGTTTGCGCCGGTGAGGCACAATCGGATTGCGCATCGTCGGTAAAGGTAACTTCAAATACACTATCATCGCTAGGGTCATAGGAAGCTCTTACCTCTGGATCTGTGAACCAGTCACCGCCACTAGAACAAGCACAACCACTGTTTTGGTTCGGTACAACGACCTCACCACATACCAAATCGATTGTAAATGGTCTTAAAGCTGCACAATACAAAGGGTAGTTGGCGGTTTGAAAAATCCGCTGTGTTGAAGTTTCGCCGACTTCCAAGGTTACAACAGTCCCAGTCGATAGCGTAGGGCCGTCAACTTCGGGAGTTGTTTGTGTAATCAAGTAATCACCGGCAAACTGTGTAGCCTCCACTGGGCAGGTAACAGTTGGGGTGTATAAGAAAGGTGAACTAAAGAAAGATCCTGTAAGTGTTCCTGAATTTTGGGCAAAGGAGAACCTTCTGCCATCTTTCAGTACCAGTTCAAAACGAATGGTGAATTGATCGCCACCGTCTAGATCATCTTCGGAAAGGCTGAGCGTGCTCAAAAGATCCGGAGCGCTAATCGAATACATGGTGCGCGGAAAACCGAACTCACCTACACTGAAAGAAGCGACATCTAGGGTTGTTACCAAAATTTCCTCTTTATCCAAATCGGTCGCACCGGTTTCAACGGTGTTGTCTCTAAAACCTACATACACTTCTACGCTATTGACCAAAGCGCCGTTTTCTGCATCTTGCACTTCTAATTCAACCGCGAACTGGGCATCGGGCGTGCCTAGGGGTATCTCATTTGAAATAACATTTACAGTTCTTAATATGGCCCCTCTTGTAACGTTTGAAGTAACATCATCAACAACGGCATCCCCTTCATCACATGAATTGAAAAGCAGTGGGGTGAGAATGGCAACGCAAAGGGCAAATAAGGTATTTTTCATTTTCATACTTGAATGTTTTTTTAAAAGTACTATAAATTTAACGAATAGCTATAAAAACAAGAATCCATTTTCGACAGGTCGAAAATGGATTCTTTATTAAAACAATGTGATATGAAGTATCACATATTATTGTTTAACAAGTGTGGCCAATACATTGGCACCAGCACCACAATCTCCATCTTCATCTTCAAAGAACCAGAAAGTAATGATACTATCATCTACAGCAAAAATGTCATACGTACCGTTTGCTTGACCATCACGAGGAGGACCAAAAGTAATACCGGCAGAACATTGAAGACCACTGCCCTGACCTGCAGGAATAATTACTTCACCACATACTAAGTCCATTGTAAATGCACGAGGTCCGTTTCCAATATTAAAATCAGCCAAATAAACAGCTTCAAAGACTCTTTGAGAGCTTGTTTCTCCAACGGTCAACTCTACTTCAACACCACCTTCTGTCCATACAGCACCACCACCGGCAGGACTGTTGGTAGAATCATCGTTATCTAATAAATAAGTACCTACGAACTTATCGGCGGGTACTTCACAGATAACGGTTGGTGTATACAAGAAGGGAGAGCTAAAGAAAGACCCTGTCAATGTACCCGAATTCTGAGCAAAAGAGAATCTTCTACCGTCTTTCATTACGAGTTCAAAACGAATACTAAATTGATCACCACCGTCTAAGTCGGTATCAGTTAAGCCGAACTCGGACAACATTTCAGGAAGCGTAATCGCATACGAAGTTCGTGGAAAGCCAAACTCACCAATTGAGAAAGAACCTACATCCAAAGTGGAGACCAAAACCTCTTCTTTGTCCAAATCGGTAGCTCCCATTGCAACGGTGTTGTCACGGAAACCTAAGTATACTTCAATGCTTTGTGATAAAGCACCATTTTCAGCATCTTGAACCTCCAATTCCACAGAGAAATTGGCATCTGACTTTCCGATAGGTAGTTCATTTGAGATAAGGTTGACTGTTCTCAAAATCGCTCCTCGTGTAACGTTGGAAGTTACATCATCTACTACGGCATCTCCCTCATCACATGATGTAAACATCAGCGAAGTGAGTGCTAAAACAGTAAAAATTCTATATCTAATTTTCATCATTTTTTTTTTAAAATTAATTCGCTGGAGGGAATGCTGGACTAGCAGGATTCGTATCCCAGAATACTTGAGTCGTCAAAGTTGTCTTTTGTGTCAAGTTAGGGTTCGTAATAACCTCGTTTTGAGGATAAAGGAACGTTCTAGGGAACGGTCCTGGGTTTGGCTCCCAGTTTGGTAACAAAGTGTTAGGGAAACCTGTCTTTCTGTAATAGTTGAAAGCTTCAGCTGCACCA
>CALIIC010000044.1 GCA_938020445.1 uncultured Flavobacteriaceae bacterium
CTGAATGCCCAAGGTGTACCTAGTGGCGAGACCAGAATGAAATCGGAAGCCCACAGCCTAGGCCTCTTTCATCAAACAGTTCATATTTGGTGCTATACCAAAGAGGGGCAAATTCTGTTGCAACAAAGGGGAAAAGAAAAAGACATTAACCCCCTTCTCTGGGACGTATCGGTGGCCGGGCATATAGGCGCAGGAGAAGATATACGAATGGCAGCCATCAGAGAAATTAAAGAAGAAATTGGCTACGTAGCCCTTGTAGATCAATTGCAAAAAATAGGCGCCTACAAGGCACTTCAACGACATCATGAACACTTGATAGACAATGAACTACATCATATTTTCCTGTTACAACTTCAAGCTGAGTTAAGCGAATTAAAAAGACAACAAAGCGAAGTAGAAGCCTTGCGATTTATCTCATTGTCAAGCTTTCAAAAAGAAGTTCTAGAACTGCAAAAGATAGAAGCGTATGTACCACATGATACACGCTACTATCAAAAAATAATGGAAGCCGTTCGAAAGCGGTTAAAATGAGTTACAAGCTTGCAATAAACGTATCCAATTCTTCAAAGGTGTAGGTCGTTTGAGAACCGTCGTCCATATTTTTTGCGATAAAAGAACCCATTTCAAGTTCTTTTCCTCCAATAGACACTACAAAAGGAACCTTCCGATTGTTGGCATATTTAAACTGTTTTTGCATTTTCGCCGAAGACGGATACAGATCGGCCTTTATACCGGAGTTGCGAAGTTTGGTCACCAATTTCAAGGAAGCCATGGCTTCCTTTTCACCGAAGTTCACAAACAGCACCTCCAAAGAACGATCGATTTCTTCCGGAAACAACCCCAATTCCTCAAGCACAAGGTATATACGGTCCAAACCAAATGAGATACCCACACCGCTCACATTTTTTAAGCCAAAAATGCCGGTGAGGTCGTCATAACGACCACCACCCCCGATAGACCCCATCTGGACCCCTTCCGGAGCCGCAACCTCAAAAATGGCGCCTGTATAATAGTTGAGTCCACGTGCGAGCGTAACGTCAATGGCCAGTTTGGCAGATTTCAACCCCAATTCCTTGATGGTGTTAACAATGAACAAAAGTTCTTGCACACCCTTGGTTCCTTCTTCCGAGTTCTCCAAAAGGTGTTGCAAGGCGGCTAATTGTTCCGAATTGCTACCGGACAACGAAAATAAGGGGGCCGCCTTTTCAATGGCCGCTTCGGAAATACCTTTATCGAGCATTTCCTTTTTAACACCCTCCTCCCCTATTTTGTCAAGCTTATCGAGGGCAACGGTAAAGTTGACCAGATTATTCTTGGCACCGATTACTTCCGCAATTCCTGCCAAAATTTTTCGGTTGTTCAACTTGATGGTAACGCCTTTGAGGCCTAAATCTGTAAACACGGTATCATACAATTGTACCAGTTCTACCTCTTGCAAAAGTGAGGTGGAACCAACGACATCGGCATCGCACTGATAAAATTCGCGAAAACGCCCTTTTTGCGGCCTATCTGCACGCCAAACGGGTTGTATTTGGTACCGTTTAAAGGGAAAATCAATTTCATTTTGGTGCATCACCACATAGCGTGCGAAGGGAACCGTAAGGTCGTAACGCAACGCTTTTTCAGAAATTTTGGGTGAGATGGAACTAGATTTCTTAGAACTATAGGTCACATCATCAACCTTACTGATAAAATCCCCTGAATTTAAAATCTTAAAAATCAGCCGATCTCCCTCATCCCCGTATTTTCCCAACAAGGTCTCCGAGTTCTCAAATGAAGGGGTTTCTATGGGTTGAAAACCAAAGGTCTGAAAGTGTTTTTTAACAATGTCAAAAATGTGGTTTCGCTTCTGTACTTCAGAAGGCGAAAAATCGCGTGTACCCTTGGGGATACCAGGTTTTTGTGCCATGTAATTTACTTAGTGATGCAAATATATATGTTTAGGACAGGAAATAGGAGTACTTAGCCGATCACATTTTCAAACCAGCGGTACAAGTCACCTTTGGTAATCACTGCTCCTTGGTGGATCAACCCAAACTTATCCACATTTTTATCCACGCCGTAAGCCTTAGACGCCGTAAGGTATTCCACAAAATCAGATTGCCAATTTTTCTTGAACCAATCAAACCCCACCTTTGTTGTCAAATCAATATCCGGGTTCATCACCTTCACCGAAATTAGTTTCATCTCCTTTTCGGCACAATCGAACAGATGCATTTGCTTTGCAGAGATATTCTCGAGGTAACGCACCTTATTTAAGACCCCTTCCCAAATCAAATCACTAAATACGTCTAGTTCCTGCTCGGCTACCGTTGGTTTTTCCTCTTTTATTTCTTGCCATTCGCTTCCCGTAATGGACTGAGTAGCCAGAAAATTGATGAATTCTGGTTGCAATTCCTCCAATTGCTGTTTTGTAAGTCGTGTATACTTCATTTTGCAAAAGTAAAAAAGCCCTGATGAGAGACATCAGGGCCATAAAATTTTAAAATACTATTTAGTTAAAAATATAACGCACCCCTACCTGCGCTCTCCATCGAGATATCTCACCTGTAATAGAACTAAAAGTATCCCTGCGATCAGGATCAAATGAGTAAGTTGGTGTATTGGTATCATCAACGGTTACCCCAAGTACTTGATCAAAGGCATTTTCTTGAACAACGCCCCAATTCGAATTAAGTAGGTTTCCGATATTCAAGACATCGATACTCACTTGAAACTTGTTCTTGTCATTCACTTTAATGTCTTGTAAGACCTTTACATCCCAACTGCCTCTCCAAGGAGCTAAAGCGCCATAGCGTTCCGCATATTGCCCCCTACGCCCATTCAGGTAGTCGTCTTGAGAGATGAACGCTTCAAAAGCCTCCGCCTGTCCGGCACCGCTAAAATTCATCTGCCCAATTTCACTTTGGGTAGGGATATATAACAAATCATTAATGCTAGATCCGTCATTATTGATATCACCTCCATATATGTAGTTATACCTTCCTCCCTGTGCATATTCAAAAAAGGTTGAAACAGTGGTCCCAGTTTTGAAAACCTTGGAAATCACCCCGATAAAGCGGTGTGTGTCTCCATATCGTGAAAAAGAAAGCACATCGGTATTCGCATTCCCAACTACTGCATTCCCTGCAAAAGCATCACCTGTAATCTCTGCATCTACTGAGTTCACTTCTTTTGCATTCAAGTAGCTATAGGCCAACTGGGCATAGAGACCATTATCCCATGTTTTCTGCGCTTTTAAAGCGGCATTGAAAATTCTTCCCTGGTCCGAATTCGTAAATACATAGGCATTCGTAGGGCCTCCAAAAATCTGTGACTTATCATCATTGGTGTATACGGCACGGTTATCAACGCCATTTAAGCTTTCGGAAGGACTGTTTAAACCCCAATTCTGCACATGTGCAGCGTTCAGATCTTTCGTATACGAAAGGTCTCCCGTTAAAATTAGGCCGTTCTCGAACTTTTTATCCAATCCTAAATTTGTTCGCCATACTTGTGGCCATTGGAAGTCCGGATCCACCAATTGATAGAAAAAGAAGTCGACACCCTGCACCTGGTTACCCAACCATACGAAAGGAAAGCGCCCAGTAAACAAACCTGAACCACCACGTAATTGCAATGTTTTGTCGTTTTTAATATCCCAGTTGAAACCTACTCTTGGAGAAACCAACCATTTTGTGCTTGGCAATTCCTCTGAATCCAAAAACCTTCCCTGATCTGTTTCAGGGTCAAAATATTCTATTGAGGGAATGTAAGTGCCATTGGCGCCTCCCTTGCGTTCAATATTTTCCGCTATTTTCTCTCGTGTATCAAAATACAAAGGCCGGTCAACGCGAATACCATAGGTAAGCTTGAAGTTTTCAGTAGCATCCCATTGATCCTGCACGTAAAAAGATAATTGCCCAACATTTGTTTCTGCCAAGGACCATCCCCCCGGGTTTCCGGTACCGTTCTCCTCCAAAGATCGGTTTGCGGCTATAGCGCCGTCGAAGGCAGCCTGTAGGTCTCCAGAGCTGGCAAAGGTTGGAAAATCAGTAATAGTTGTTGTTGGAAAGAAAACGCCTTGTGCACCGTAAGCGCCAAGGTTAAAAGAGTTGTCGAACTGAAATTTTTCAAAAGAGAATCCAACGGTATACGTATGATTTCCTTTAAAAATATTCAAATTATCTGTTAATTGGAACACCTTTTGATCCAGACGATTGTTGATCGAGAAAGGCTCATGTCCTGCGATGATATAGCTAGAAGAACCTGTCGCGTCCAATATCTGAATACTGGGTGCCGGACTCGAAAACGGTGTTCTAAAATCATCAAAATGGGTATAGCCCATTTGTAATTTGTTGGTAGCCTCGTCTGACAGGGTAGAGTTCAATTCTACCTGTACCGATTGAATGTTGTTATTAATTTCGTAGCCGGCATTTTCGAACTGCAGTGTTTGGGTGTTAGGTCCACGGAAAGCAATTGCATTTCGGTTTGCCGGTTTTCCTTTGGAGGCATTCAAGAAATTGTAGATAATTGCCAAACGGTTTTTATCATTGATATTCCAATCGAGCTTAATGATTCCCTTTGTTGATTCTTGATCAAAGTTGAATCCCGTAAATCTTCCAGGGTTGTAA
>CALIIC010000045.1 GCA_938020445.1 uncultured Flavobacteriaceae bacterium
CCCCATTTGATGCGCATTTTTCAAGAAAACTTTCGAGAATTAGGGCTCTTCACCTCTCAGTGTCTTTTGTCTTACGCCGACTTCGAACAACCCGACTCCAAAGAGAACATTCGAAACACGATAAACATTTTGGTAGCCAACAATTGTATTCCCATTATCAACGAGAACGATACCGTGTCGACCGAAGAAATACAGTTCGGTGACAACGATAAATTGGCAGCACTAACGGCATCTCTGCTGCAAGCAGATTTGTTGCTAATAGCGACCAATACGGAAGGTATCTACACCAAGGTGTCTATCGATCAAAAAAAACCCGTTACTATCACCTCCATATCCGACATCGAAATTTTAAAGCATGAGATAAGTTCCGAGAAATCGTCCCAAGGAACGGGAGGAATGCGATCAAAAATAGAAGCGGCCACCATAGCGCAAGAAGCCGCTATAGAAACGTGGATCGTCAACGGATTAAAAGACAATTTTATCTTAGACGCATTGAACGGAAAAGCGAACTGCACCAAAATAACAACCAAATGAATTACCTCTCCATTCAAGATATAGACCATTTACCCAGTTGGGTCAACGCAGCAAAAAAGCTCAAATTAGCCCCCAGGGAGCACCAGGCGCTAGGTGCAGGAAAAACCCTTTGCCTTCTCTTTTTCAACAACAGCCTACGTACCCGCCTGAGCACACAAAAAGCGGCTATGAATCTAGGGATGGAGGTACTGGTAATGAACTTTGGCAACGAAGGCTGGGCGCTTGAATTTGGCGATGGTACGGTAATGGACCAAGGAAGCTCGGAACATATCAAGGAGGCGGCCCAGGTGGTAGCCCAATTTTGCGACATCGTGGCCATACGGGCATTTGCGGGCCTTACGGACAAACAAAAAGATGAAGCCGAATTGGTGATTCAAGGCTTTGTAAAATACGCCGGCATCCCCGTGCTGAATATGGAAAGTTCCGTTGGGCATCCGTTACAGGCACTTGCCGATGCCATCACCATCTCCGAACAAAAAACAAAGACACGACCAAAGGTAGTGCTCACATGGGCACCACACCCAAAGGCACTGCCGCATGCAGTCGCCAATTCATTTGTGAAAATGATGCAACTTCAAGATGCAGATTTTGTAATTACACATCCCAAAGGATATGAGTTGAACCCCGCCATCACCAAAGATGTCCCCATTGAATACGACCAAGAAAAAGCATTTCGAGATGCAGATTTTGTGTATGTCAAGAATTGGAGCAGCTATTCCGATTATGGAAAGATCTTACATCAAGACACAAACTGGATGGTGACCAAGAAAAAGCTTGGGCCCGCCAAATTAATGCATTGCCTACCGGTACGAAGAAACGTTGTGGTGTCCGATGATGCAATCGACAGCAATCAATCGTTGGTTATTGAGCAGGCGAACAACCGAACCTATGCGGCACAATTAGCCCTTAAAAAAATAATCGAACAATTATAACATGACAACACTAGCGATTGTAAAAATTGGAGGCAACGTGCTAGAGAACAAGGAGGAGCTCACTAAGTTCCTCAATTTCTTTGCAGCCTTAGAGGGCGCCAAGATCCTTGTTCACGGAGGCGGTAAACTTGCCACGCAAATGGCGACTCACTTGGGCATCGAATCAAAAATGGTCGCGGGCCGGCGTATTACCGATGCAAAATCATTGGAAGTCATCACCATGGTATACGCAGGATTGACCAACAAAAATATAGTTGCACAATTACAAGCACGCCATTGCAACGCCCTTGGCCTGACAGGAGCAGACGCGAACGCCATACAAGCACATAAAAGACCTATCAAAGATATCGACTATGGTTTTGTCGGGGATGTTGATGGTGTTGACTCCACAGTCATTTCCACACTTTTGACAGCTGGTCTTTGTCCCGTTTTTTGCGCCATGACGCACGATGGCGACGGGCAATTACTAAATACCAATGCCGATACGATCGCCTCTGAGATAGCGATTGGCATGAGCGGTCTTTTTGAAACTTCTTTGTACTATTGCTTCGAAAAAAAAGGCGTCTTGATGGATATCTCAAACGAAGATTCCGTGGTAAAACACATCGACACAAACAAGTACAATCAATTACTGGAACAGGGCATTATTGCAGATGGGATGCTCCCAAAATTAACCAACTGTTTTCATGCCCTTAATCAAAATGTACACCAAGTTTGTATCGGTGACATTTCAATGATCCATAAAAAATCGGATTTATTTACAACGATAACCCTATGATGATAGCGCAACACTTGCTTACCGAAAAAGCACTTAAATTATTAAAGGAACTAATTTCTATACAATCATTTTCCGAGGAAGAGGACGAGACGGCGGCTGCAATCCAACATTGGTTCAAGGACTTTGATATTCCTTACGAAAGAATCAATAACAATGTCTTTGCAAAGAATAAGTATTGGGATGCGCAGAAACCCACCCTCCTTTTAAATTCCCACCACGATACCGTAAAACCAAACAAGGCCTATACCCGTGATCCTTTTCATCCACAGATTGAAGATGGAAAATTATATGGCCTAGGCAGTAACGATGCTGGCGGGGCATTGGTGTCTTTGATCGCTACCTTTACCCATTTTTTTGATTCAAAAGACTTGAACCACAACATCCTAATGGTGGCTTCGGCGGAAGAGGAAAATGCAGGAAAAAATAGTCTTAGGGGACTTCTACCAGACCTCCCAAAAATCGACGTGGCCATTGTGGGGGAACCTACTTTAATGCAATTGGCCATCGCGGAAAAAGGGCTGGTCGTTTTTGATGCAACCGTAAAAGGAACCCCTTCGCATGCTGCACACCCTAATACAGACAATTCAATTTACAATACCATATCGGTCTTGGAATGGTTCAAAAACTATAGGTTTGAAAAAGAGTCGGAAGCCCTTGGTGCCGTAAAAATGACCGTTACACAGATAAATGCCGGAAGCCAGCACAATGTCGTGCCGGCACAAGTTGATTTGGTGGTAGATGTGCGTGTAAACGACCAGTACAGTAATCAAGAAATTGCCGATCTCCTTAAAAGACAAGCTCCATGTGAGTTGAAAGAACGTGGTCTTAAGCTGAACTCTTCCGCGATTGCCAAAGACCATCCCTTAGTACAATCGGGCGTTGCATTGGGAAGGGAAACCTATGGATCACCTACCTTATCGGACCAAGCGGCCTTAACCTGCCAATCCTTAAAATTAGGCCCTGGTGATAGCACACGTTCCCACTCGGCCGATGAATTCATTTATGTTCGTGAAGTAGAAGAAGGAATCGATTTGTATATTAAATTATTGGAAGGTTTTCTGAGAAAGTAATTAAAACAGATGAACACAAAAAAACCATCTAGCATCTAGTAAATATAAATGAAGCAGTTCCGCACTTTTGCGGAAAGACTATAAATATTATTTTTTATGAAACTCTGGGACAAAGGTTTTAGCACCGATCAAAAAATAGATCGTTTCACCGTTGGTGACGATCGTGAATTGGACCTCTTTTTAGCAAAGTATGATGTCATCGCCTCATCGGCCCATGCGAAAATGTTGGGCAAAATTGGCCTTCTTACCAAAGAGGAAACAACTTCACTGGTCGAAGCATTGTCGGCCATTGGAAAAACCATCGAGGCAGGTACTTTTGTCATAGAGGACAGCTTTGAGGACATGCATTCCAAGATCGAATTCCTGCTTATCGAAAAACTAGGGGATACCGGCAAAAAGATACATACCGCACGGTCGCGTAACGATCAGGTGTTGGTTGCAATGCACCTCTATCTCAAAGATGAGCTTACCGAAATAAAAGTACAGACCAAAGCCCTGTTCACCCTATTGATGAACTTGGCGGAACAATACAAGGAAGTATTGCTTCCGGGATACACACACCTACAGATCGCCATGCCTTCCTCCTTTGGACTTTGGTTTTCGGCTTATGCAGAAAGTTTGATCGACGACCTCTATTTTATTGAAGCAGCCTATAAGGTGGCCGATCAAAATCCATTGGGAAGCGCAGCAGGGTATGGTAGTTCATTTGATATTGATCGAAGTTTTACAACCCAAGAAATGGGCTTCACAAGCTTAAAATACAACGTGGTCGCCGCCCAAATGGGGCGCGGAAAGGTAGAAAAAGCCGCTGCTTTCGGTATAAGTACTATTGCTGCCACACTTTCTAAAATGGCCATGGATATTTGTCTCTATATGAGCCAAAACTTTAATTTTATTTCTTTCCCGGACGAACTTACTACCGGTAGTAGTATTATGCCGCATAAGAAGAATCCGGATGTTTTTGAACTGGTACGAGGAAAATGCAATAAGTTACAGGCCATTCCTAATCAACTCACTTTGGTCATCAACAATTTACCGAGCGGGTATCATAGAGACCTGCAGTTGGTCAAAGAAATTATTGTCCCTGCCATACAGGATACCAAAGCCTGTTTGGAAATATTGACTTTCAGTTTGAAAGAAGTAAAAGTCAATAACACCATTTTAGAAGACCCAAAATACGACTACCTCTTTAGTGTCGATACCCTAAATGAATTGGTACAAAACGGCATGCCCTTTCGAGATGCCTACAAGCAAATGGGATCAGAAATACAAGCAGGCACCTTCACACCCAAACGTGATATTCAACATACTCACGAGGGTAGTTTGGGCAATCTTTGTCTAGAGGAAATCCAACAAAAAATGGAAAAAAACTAGTTTCACGGTTTACAGGGAAATAGAAAATCTAAAAACAATTGATTTTTGCATAGAGAAGATTGATTTTTTATTTTTACCTAATCCCCGAAAAGATGACTAAACCACTACACATCCTTTTTTTTCTTCTATGCTTTTGTGGTGCGGTCTTTTCCCAGCATGAAGCAAATGAAACTACTGAAGTCACTGCTAAAGACCGGGCCGCCTCTTTTCTAACACTATTACAGGCCCAGTACGCGGATGGAGAATATCAATTGCATAAAGCATATAGTGATTCGCTCTTGTCCGTTGCTAAGGAATATGAACTTCCTAGAATGCATGTGTTCGCACTGGTAAATCAAGCCGTTTATTTCAACAACCGAAACGACCGACATAAGGCGATCGAGTTATATCATGACGCATTGGAGCAATGCAAGCGGATTCCGGAAGATTTTCGTGCAAAAACGGTGGTACTCGTAAACATGGGGAATACCTATAACAACATAGGTTCTTATGACAAAGCCATAGAAGCTATGAAGAAGGTGCTTATTGTAACTGACAGCACCGAAAATTCGAGCGTAGTAAAAGCGGCTGCCTTGATAGGTTTGGCAAATAACTATGCCGAACTCGGTGATTTCGAAAAGACCCTTGAGTTCGCTGGCAGGGCAAAAATACTGGGCGAAAAAACCAAGAACGAGAGTGTTCTGGCGTCTGCATTGAACAACCTTATAGATGCCCATTTAAACTTGACAAATTATGAGAAGGCACACGCATTAAGTGAAAAGGCCTTGCAACTTCCCGTGCTCGAAAAGCCTACCAAAAAAAGAGGCTGGTTGTTGTTAAATACCGGTATCGCAAATTACCATTTGAACCATACCGATACTGCATTGGAATATTTTAAAGCCTGCACGATGCTGGCAAAGGAGAAAGGCCTTTTGGAGATTGAAATGTACGGGCATGAGTACTTGGCCAAGGTCTATGAAAAACAAGAAGATTACAAGGCGTCCTATGCTTCACAAAAACAATATTCAGTGTTGCGGGAAAAGCATTTAAATGATAGAAAGGAAGCCTCCGATGCAGATTTAAAAAAGGATATCACCCAAAAGGATGAAAAGATTGAAGAAAATGAGGAGGCCTTATTAGCCCTTTCGAACGGTGGAAAACAAAAACTGTATTTAGGAATAGCGCTGTTCGCTACATTGGGCGGGCTGTTCTTCTTTTATATCAAACGTAAAAAAAGCTTGGAGCCCGAACTGGGAAAATTAAGCCCACAGTTTGTTACCACTAACCAATTCAATGCAGTAGCCATACACGAAGAATTACGGCAAATGGCCACCCAAGGTAATAGCGAGGAAGGCGCTATAAAACCCTATAAGAACTCTTCTTTAACTCCTTCGCTACGGGAAGAATACAAACAGAAGATTCTTGCGTATATGCAAGAGCGAAAACCCTTCCTAGATGCCGATTTAAATCAGTCGGATCTTGCAACCATGTTGCAGATGAGCAGCCATCATTTTTCCGAGGTCCTGCATTATGGCTTTGCGCAAAATTTTTACAATTTCATTAATTCGTACCGTGTTTTAGAAGCCCAAAATCTTATGAAACATCAGCGGTACAAAGATGCCAAGGTCATCGCGATTGCTTTCGATGCGGGTTTCAAAAGTAAAACCTCTTTTAATAGGGTCTTTAAAAAGCATACAGGGCAGACGCCCTCCGAATATCGGAAAATAGACTCCTAAACAATTTCTTGCTCAGATAAAATCAGGTTCCACTCGTCCGAATGGTACCTAGTAAGCACAATCTGCCTCTCAATTTTTCGTTAATTCCATTCAAGTCGTTTAACCCTATGCCCCCAACCATGACCAAAAAACTGCTTTTTTTACTATGTGTGTTTGTTTCGACCCTTGGAGCTGCGCAAACCTTGATTCCCGACCCCAACTTTGAACAATTCCTAGTTGATGAGGGTATTGACACCAATGGAATTACCGGTGATATCCTGAATGCCGACGCCCTGGCCGTTACAGCCCTCAACGTTACCCGAAACGATATTACCGATTTTACAGGTTTAGAGGCCTTTGTAAACCTTGTCACCTTAGATGCCGGCGGAAATCAATTTACGACGCTCCCACTAACCAGCCTTACCGCGTTGGAAGAACTGGAGTTTGACCCAAACAGCGTCCTTGTCAGTTTAGATGTATCCCAAAACACGCAATTGCGTATTTTAGATATGCGTTCGGATGGCAGTGGCGCACCTCCTAACCCGCCAATGACCGATTTGGATTTATCTACAAACACCAACTTGGAGGTTTTGTACATTTACAATTTCAGGGATTTGGTAAACTTATCACTACCCCAGACAAATACCTTGCAGAGTGTTTCCATAATAGCGATTTCCGTCCCCATTTTTGATTTCACAAACCATGGCGGACTTGAATCGATCCTTTTAAATCAAAACAGCGGTACTACGAACATCATTCTTCCTGCAGTTAGAACCGTATTGAAGTCATTGGATATTCGACAAGCGGTCAATACCATTGACCTTAGTGGTTTTATCGCTTTAGAGGAATTAAACTTAAGCAATACCAATGTATCAAGTCTTACATTGCCCATGAC
>CALIIC010000046.1 GCA_938020445.1 uncultured Flavobacteriaceae bacterium
CGTCCAATCGGGTAAAAACGGATCCCCAACCGTTCATGATTCCCATTTTTTCCTGGGCGATTTTATATTCCTCTGTAGCATGTACGACCTTAAAGGTGAAATGGGTGATATCCCCTTCCTTTTCAAAAAGCGCATGTATCTCCACACCCTCCGTCATTGGTTTAAAGTCGGCAATGGAACTAATTTTTTCGAATTTCACGATTTCGGTATAAGTACCCTCTGCACAGAACTCTTTTCCGTCTGGCATGGGCATTGTGTATTTCCATTTACCCCCAACCCTAAATTCATGAAGTTCTACCTTGGTTACCATTCCCTTAGGGCTCCACCATTGGGCAATATGCTCTGGTTGTGTCCAAGCTTCCCAAACCAGGGCGATGGGAGCATTAAAGGTTCTGGTAAGCGTTACCGTTCTGTTTTCTTGATCACTCATTGTCTTTCTGTTTAGATTGTAATTGCATTAAATAACTTTCAAACGAATCGAGCCGCGCTTCCCAAAGTACTTTGTACTGCTCGATCCATAAAAAAGCTGGAATCAGATTTTTTGGTTGAATATGACAAAGACGTTCCCTTCCTTTTTGTTCAATTTCAACAATACCACATTCTCTTAGTATTCGCAGGTGTTTGGAAATTGCAGGGCGACTTATCGCAAACTTTTCAGCTATTTCACTAACCGTCATTTTTTCATTTGCCACAAGAGCAATGATATCTCTTCGGACGGGGTCCGCAATAGCTTGAAATACATCTCTTCTCATGATATAAAGTAACCGTTCGGTTACAAATATATAGGTAACCGAACGATTACGCAAATAATTTCACAAAAAAACTATTTTTTTGTGTTTCCCCCTTAGTTTTTTGGTTACTTCGGGCTATTGACTATTTTTACAAGAATCAAAAAACAATTGTTATGAAACTTTCCAAATCAATTTGGGTCCTTACTTTAGTAGTTTTAGTATTAGGAACCAGCTCCTGCTCAAGCGATGATAATGCACCATCGAACGATGAAAAAGAACAAGCTGTTGGGAGTTATCAACTTACCGCCTTGAATATTACTCCCGCCGCAGATGTGAACGGAGATGGCAATACCACCTCAAACGTTCTCACCGAATTGCCCTGTGCAACCGGAAACTTAACCTTGAATAGCGACAATACATATTCATGGACCTTTGTGAACGTAGGTGTTACCTTCATTACTGGGGATCTGTTTAATTTTTCTTGTAGCAACCCCCTGTCTAACAAAGGGCTATGGGAAGTAAAAAATGGACTTTTGACGCTTTCTGATGGCGCCAATACCGTTTTGTTTTCGGTAGGTGCGAACGGTGATCTAACCAATACCATTGGAGACAGTCTGCCGGGCTTCAACAGCAATGTTTATACCAAGCAATAATAGAAAGAGGCCATCAATCGCATGTTAGCGTTTTAGTGTAAAATGTGCCTTAAAAATCATGCCTTCACTATCCTCAAAACGAAACCAATAGTCAGAGGAGGGCAATTGCAAACCTTGATACGTACCATTCCACCCAATATCTCTTGGGTCTAGTTGCTGTAACAACTTTCCGTAGCGATCAAAAATAGCTACTGTTGCCTGTTGGGCGTATGCGCCACCAGCGATGTTCCAAAAATCGTTTATTCCGTCGCCATTGGGAGTGAAAAACTTTTGATATCCCAATGCGACTATTTCTTTTGAAAGTGTACGACACCCTTCCGCTCCCCGAACATACACCTTATACTTCCCTGGAGTAACCTCAAAACGGTTTCCGTCCTGAAAAGCCACTCCATCCAAAGAGTATTCGAAATCACCGGTACCTACCACTGAAATAAGAATGGAAAGATCATCTGAAAAATGGTTGACCTCAGCAGTAAAATCCTCAGGTACCGCAACGGGTAGTACTTGAAAAAAGATAGTATTGGTGCACCCAAGCCCTGCATTGTCTTCCACCACGGTAAGGCTATAGTAGCCCAACTCCTTTAACTCAATTCCTCTTGAAGTGCCTATTTCAAGTCCGACTCCGTTTCTCCACGACCAGTTTGCATAATCCCCACCATCTAATACTAAGTAAGGATCATCGGGACAAACATAATAGACCAATTCTAGCTGCGGACTAGGCAAGGGCAGTATTTGGACATTTACTTCAGAAAGTGCGTAACAGGCATTCGCATCAATATGTTGCACCCGGGCATATACCAGATCATTTAATGTTGTATTGCTATAGGACTCCTTTTCGATTTCATTTTGGTTTGCTACGGCATCCTCCTCATTCATAAAATAGGTCACTTCAAAGAAGTATGGGTCTTGTCCCCTCAATACCTCGGCATCTATTTCCTGCAGATTGATGTTGTACGTTCCTGTCTGATCCATATCACATTGGCGATACGAAACGTCATACGCATTGGGCACCTCGTAAATGGTAATAATTCTGGTTTCCGTTTTGATTCTAGTTCCTATTTGCAAGGTGACCTGCACGGTATAATCCCCTGGTGCCGCATATTGATGCGAGGTCGTTTCACTATTGGAAGTGGTGCCATCTCCAAAATCCCAATCGGCTATGTCGATGGGTTCCGAGGCCGTTACCGAGAATTCCGTTGTTTCGCCCAAGCAAAATTTTTCAGCCTGTATTCCCAGCTCGAAATATGAAGTCATAAAGGGTGGCAGACCATAAGTGCCCTTGCCTGTTCCTAAATTAATAACATTGGCTTTAAAACCGGCTTCCAAACCTCTTTTTTCGGGAAATTCAATGACCGATAATCGTTCACTTCCCGCCACATAAATTTTACCATCCAAGGCCAACTGCAGCGCCCCGGTCATCTGATCGGGTACATTCAATCCAAGCTTAGTGGCTGCCACATCACGTTCCCGTAAATTAAATTGTACGATATCATCTTTGATAATCGAAGCATACAACATATCACCATAGGGAGAAAATTCCAAACCGTAAAAATCACTGTTGCCCGACTGTAGTAAGACCTGAGGATCCGAAACGACCCCTGTCATAGTATTAAAGTCTAAAAGCTCAATACCAACAAAAGAATGGCAAGCTGCCAATTTGCTGCCATCGCTCGAAATTTTTAAATAACCCCGACTTTTGAAAACATCATTGCCAGTAGTGCCATAGTCCAAGTTAAAACCCACCTTGCTGATAATCGGTTCAGCTTGCACTCCCGAGGAAGTCACCAAATAGGCCAGGTAGGCATCATTGCCCCAGTCATGCGTCAATACCCACGCATCAGTACCATTCCCATGCTGAACGGCCGTTAATTTTTCGGTTGTAGGATCTTGTAGCGGTACATTCTTTTTTACGACCGCGCCCAAACCATTATGAAGGCTTACATCTACTTCTGAATAATACAATCCGCCCTGGACTTGAAAATGTGTAGTGAAAATGAAATACCGGTCCGTACTATTTGGAGCGGGAACTATAATGGCAGATTGCGTACTTGAAGCGTGCCCTTTTAAATCTGTGCCATTGGCCATTGGCAGGTGATTCCGATTCCAGACCGTCACCCCATCCGTATAAAAAAGAAGCCCCCCATTTGAATCTGATATGGTGGCACAACCTTCGGCGGTAGTGAGCGAACCATCTTCAAGGACCTCTGGAGATCCCGTATTAAAATCAAGACCCGCATGGTCGCCAAAATACCATACAGCAGCTTCTCGCTGCGCATGGCATGTTAGCACACCTAAAAGAAATAATACAAATGCGATGATAGTCTTTGCGTACATCGTAGGTTAAGGTTTGAAGGTTGTTCGCGATTTGGGAATCGTACAGCCCTTGAAACCAAACGCAGTTTTTTTAATTTAAGTGCATCGATTTAAACATATTAACATTCTTTCTTGACCCGATGAAGCCACTTAAAAAACAATTGTAACAAACATCACAAAGCTCGGCCTAGAATCTGCCTATCTTCGCCAAAAACTATTTAAAATGGATTTTCTGCTACGCCCATGGCCATGGTATGTGTCTGGCCCTTTGATCGCTATCGTAATGTTTGCCCTTATATACTTCGGAAAAACATTTGGCATGTCCTCGAACCTGCGAACGTTATGTACCGTTGGTGGTGCAGGCAAGTATTCAGATTTCTTTCGCTTTGATTGGAAAGCACAACGATGGAACCTCATCGTAGTTCTAGGGGCGGTTCTAGGAGGATATATTGCTGTCACCTTTCTATCGGATGGCACACCAATTGCATTGTCACCAGCGGCAATTCATGATTTAGAAACTCTTGGTTTTGTAGATCCGGGGAGCACCCTACTACCGGCAGAAATTTATGGTTGGGAAAATATCTTTAGTCTAAAAGGAATGGGGATACTAATGATAGGAGGATTTTTAGTCGGTTTTGGCACGCGTTACGCTGGCGGATGTACTTCGGGGCATGCGATTACCGGACTCAGTAACTTACAATTGCCTTCACTTATAGCAGTTATTGGGTTCTTTATCGGAGGGTTGTTCATGACACACTTCCTCTTACCACTCATTTTTGGATAGCCCTTTACCATCACTTAAAAGTAAAATTATGCAGTATATAAAGTATTTGTTCGTTGGCGTATTTTTTGGAATAGTACTCGTAAAATCGGAGGCTGTTTCGTGGTATCGCATTTTTGAAATGTTTCAATTTCAATCATTTCATATGTATGGTATCATTGGATCTGCCGTAGGTTTAGGGGCCCTTGGCGTGTGGATTCTCAAAAAGACAGGAGCGAAAAACATTGAAGGTAAGCCGATTGTACTACCCGCTAAAGAAAAGTCATTTGTCCGCTACATACTAGGCGGCACCATTTTTGGTTTGGGTTGGGCGCTTGCGGGTGCTTGTCCTGGTCCAATGTATATCCTACTGGGAACGGGAGCCTTTAGCGTAGGTCTTGTGTTACTTGCCGCTATTGCGGGCACATTTGTGTACGGGCTTTTAAGAACAAAATTACCCCATTAAAAAAAGGGAGTTGTGGCCACAACTCCCTTTTAATTCTAATTCAATAAAGTGTTCTCTTAGTATAAGAAATTTAAAGCAGTTACGTCATTACCATTGAATTCTCCGTTGGTACTGTTGCTGAAACAAGCCAACATAATAGAAGATGGATCAAAGCCTGAAGGCGTTCCAGGAATTAGAACAGCCCCTACACCGGCACTTCCCTCATTTGTATTTTGTCCACAACTTTGACGGCTGAAATAATCAGTGTGTCGGAAACCTACAGCGTGTCCCATTTCATGCGTAATCACATGCTCATTTACGTTGTTCGAACTATTTGCCAAACCATAAATTTGGATAAACTTGTGAGGGTTTCCTCCTACAGGAAAACCTGCAGAACCTCCAGCACTACCGGGGTTGTTCGCTGAATTATCATAAATCACCATGTCGGCATTCGTAGCGGTAGCAAAACGAAGGGTAAAGCGAATACCTAAATTTAAGCGGTTATAGTTATTAACGGCCCACTGCAGACCCGTTCTACCACGGCTGCTCAATGCAAACTGCCCACCTGTGTAACCAATAACACTGATCGTTCTTGGCTGGCTAACAAGATTATTGGTACGGTATTGCTCCGTCCAAATATTCTCTTCCCCAAGTAGATTTGCCATTGCATTGACCTGATCTTCTGTAAAGAACTTATCCTCTACTAAAATTCCTTCTTCAGAACTTCCGTCAGGATATACATTCACATAGGGCTCCGCAAGGTCGCCATTTAGGTAAAAACCATCCAATTTTGCCTTCAATTCGTTACTGACACCCTCGGGTTCGGGGGCAGCCACATCAGTACTCTCACTTTCACAAGAAACCAGCACGAAAACTGAGGATAATGCAAATAATTTCACAAAATTTAATAAACTTTTCATTTTTTAATAGTATTTATGTTAATAAATTAGTCATATCGGAACTTTGTGCACCAAGTACCGACATCGGTAAAGTATTAACTTTTATCGATAATTAACACTTTTTTAGGAATAAATCGATGAAATACATACACTTTTTCTCACTTTTTCGAAAACGTTGTAGTTTTTTTGACAGAAAGAGGTTTCCTACACAAATATTTTAGGTGATTTATCGAAAAAAACACTAAAACGCTATTTCTTTTTTTTAAATACAATACTTTTAGGGTAATGCCCCTTGCTATGCGAAAGTTTTTATCCGTGGTGTTTCTTCTTTTGACCCAGGCCTTGTTTGCTCAAGAACAGCTAACAAGCCCTTGGATGATTTATGCGCAAGACTCGTTGCATCAATTTGGCAAGTCAACACCGCTTCAAAAAAAAACACAAGATTTTCTTTTACAATCAAAAACACCTTTATCAAAAAGAAAGCTTCGAAACAATGGGGTACGCATTCGTAGAATGTTGGACTCTTTTAATGCAATTGTTTCGCTTTCCAAATCGAATTTGAAGGGACATTTCAAACAAACCACCTTGATTCCCGCCAACAATCTGTGGAAGCTTGCCGACGTACTATTGAATGCTCACCATCAAGAAGGGCAGTATGTTCTAAGATCAACAGATGTCGCTTCCACCAGAGTTGTGTTGAAAAAGCTACCCGGCGTTCAAATCGTACAACAGCATAAGAACGACCTTTATATAAAAGGAAATCTAGCCACATTTAAATCAGCCGCATTATCATTGCCCGAAGTACAGTACTTGGGAATCGAATCTTTGGAGCCGGCGCAAGAAAGTATTGTGAGGGATTTAAACCCCGCCATCAACAATATAAACACTATTTATAAAGCATATCCCGAGCTTGATGGTAGTGGGGTGTTCATATCGGTAAAGGATAACAAGTTTCGGGAGAATGACATCGACCTCCTGGCGAAGCTTATCACATCTCCCTTAGGCGCCGAGGCAACCGACGACCATGCCACCGATATGGCTACGATTATAGCGGGCCTTGGTAATTCCTCTATAAAAGGAAGAGGAGTTGCCCCCAAGGCGCAATTACAGACCTCTGATTTCCTAAATCTAACACCCGACTCCGTTTCTTTTTTATCAGATACCGACATCTACCTTCAAAATCATTCCTATGGTACGATCAGGGAAAGTTTTTATGGAACCTTGGCCGCTTCTTATGACGAACATATCGCTCAAAACCCTAACGAGTTGCATATATTTTCTGCCGGGAATGCCGGAGAGGAAACCCCGACAGAAGGCGCCTACGCAAATCTAGGCGACTACGCAAATCTTACCGGCAACTTCAAAATGGCAAAAAATACCCTTATAGTCGGCGCGACGGATGAAGAGAAAAGGCTGTCCCCTTTTTCCTCACGTGGCCCCGCATATGACGGTCGAATAAAACCGGAACTTGTTGGTTATAGTATTACAGGAACCTCAAATTCAACCGCGCTTACAACGGGCGTGGCAGGTTTGCTACAACAACGTTATAAAGAACAATTTGGCTCAAATGCTGCCGCGGCTTTATTGAAGGCGGCGTTGATCAACAGCGCAGACGATATTGGCACCCCAGGTCCCGATCACCGTTCGGGATATGGTGTTTTAAATGGGTATAAGGCGCTAACAGTTTTGACGGGGGAACGATTTATAAATGGCACTATCGGCGATTCAGAAACTACCTCTTTTTCGATTTCCATTCCCCCAAACAGCAAGAATTTTAAAGCTACCATCGTTTGGACGGACCTACCGGCAGCGGTAAACAGCAATTCCGCTTTGGTAAACGATATCGATTTACGTATCTCTGATGCACAAAACACCACATACCTTCCATGGGTATTGGGTACCCAAGCCAGTTTAATCAGTTTAGAACAACCAGCGGTACCAGGCGCGGATCATTTGAATAATGTTGAGCAGATTTTCATAGAATCACCTCCGGAGGGCATTGCACAATTACAAGTTACCGGTTTTGATATTTCTGGTACCTCACAGGAATTTTACATTGCCTATGGTTGGGAGGAAGCCAATACCTTTGTTTGGAACTACCCCTTGGCAAATGATAATTTCCCTTACGATGGGGAAACCGCCAGTTATTTTCGTTGGGAGAGCAATTTTGAGCAGCAAGAAGGTGAAATGGCCATTAGTTACGATGCGGGCCAAACATGGGAGACGATTGCCCCTACCGTTGATTTGCCTAACGGATACTACCTTTGGCCTCCCCCAGAAAATGTAACCGGTACGGCGATGCTGCGAATGGTTATAGGTACTGAAACATTTGAATCCGATTCTTTCATTATTTCAGATGCGACCGCCGTAAACGTAGCGCTAGACTGTGAAGAAACTGTGGAGTTGAGTTGGAACCCTCAAAAAAATGTGAAAAACTACGGTATTTATAATCTGAGGGAGAATCAGATGGAACTTACCGCCATGACCACAGATACCACCTACGCATTTACAAAATCGGATGTTGCCTCTTCCTATTTTGCGATAGAACCTATTTTCGAAACAACAGAAATTGGTATTCGAAGCGAAACGATTGATTACGAGTTTTTTGACGCAGGTTGTTATGAAAGTTTTTTATTGGCCAATCTATCCGAGGACAAGCAAGGGGGGCTATTGTCAATTTTTTTATCTAGCATATTGAATGTTTCCCGTGTAGCTATTGAAAAGAAAATTGGGGACACCTACGCTACCATAGGCCAAGTAGATCTGCCGAATACCTTGACTCCTACTTTTTTAGATGCAAAGCCTGCACAAGGCCTAAATAGGTATCGTGTTACCGTTGTTTTGGAAGATGGCACGACCTATACTTCCGAAGAAGCAGATTTGCTCTTTTTAACCACGACGCCGTTTATTACGTTGCCAAATCCAATTGATAATGGGGTTACGGTCTTTACCAGCGATTTCGACAACCAAACTGCCTGGTTCGAATTGTATAGTTTGGATGGTAAGATAGTCTTTCGTAAAGAGATAACGGACAAACAAGAATTTGTACTTCTAGATGGCCTGCAACAAGGAGTTTACCTATTACGACTGTATTCCACCGCTGGTTCAAAGATGTCTAAGTTGGTCTATAAGCGCTAGCGTTCCATATAGGGAAGGGCAAAAATGGTCTTAAAACGCCGGTAGTTTTGTTAGAAAAGCGCGTTTTCTTGATTCAGAAGCGGTGTAAAAATCGAAACTTAAACGATTTCAGCACTTAAACCAGCTTGCAATAAGCCACTGCAGCGAGGTTTAAGGTCATCTAACGCTCCGGTCTTCACAGTACACTTTCCATTGTAATGTACAATTAAAGAACACTGTTCCGCCTGCTCCGGGCTATGCTCACATACCGCAATCAATGTTGCAATTACGTGATCAAAGGTATTCACCTCATCGTTAAATAATACAATCTCGCTTTGCTTAACGGTTTCCTCCGCAAGCAACAGGTCTTCTTGTAGTTTTTCCCTGGTACTCATAAAAATAAATTTATGGTTCGAAAGCCTTTTATGGATTAAATATAAACCACTGAAATGAATAAATACGGTTCCCTTGTCACTTTTAACAGTATTTAAACCGAATAAAACTGCTCGTTATTCCTCTTTCGATCCTACACATAGGGGTTGGCCAACTTGTATGAGGTCGCTACCCAATCGCCTTTTTTTAATTTCTTTTGATACTCCAAACCAACTTTTGAACAAGCTTCATTGATCATGATACGATCTTTTTCATAAAACCCACTTAAAAATAAGCGTCCTGATTTATTCAGACAGCGCGCGTAAACAGGGATATCTTGAATTAGAATATTTCGGTTAATGTTGGCGATGATGACATCATATCTTTTCCCTTCTAAAAGACGCACATCGCCTTCGTTCACGATAATATGTTCACATTGGTTTCGTGCGGTATTTTCCTTTGCATTTAAGTAACACCAATGATCAATATCAATCGCTTCCACCGTTTTTGCACCTTTCATCGCCGCCAAAATAGCCAAAACCCCTGTTCCACTTCCCATATCCAGCACCGATTTACCACTAAAATCATGATCTAAAATATGTTGTAGCATCATATGGGTGGTTTCATGATGTCCTGTACCAAAACTCATTTTAGGCATGATCTCGATATCGTACAACACATTCGATTTTTCATGAAAAGGAGCACGAACTTCACATTGTTCACCAACTTGGATCGGCTTAAAATTACTTTCCCAGGTCGCATTCCAATTTTGTTGTTCAATTTCTTTAAAAGTCGCTTTGATATCAAAATTAGGATGCGAAAGAATATCAATACCGGTCAATATCTCCGTATTCCAATCCTCTTTTTGAATATAGGCCAACACACCATCATCTTGCTCCACGAAGCTTTCAAAACCAACTTCTCCAAGTTCGGCGATAAGAATGTCAGACGCCGGTTGTATGGGCGTTACCTTAAATGTATATTCGATATATATCGTATTGGCCATCTGCTGTTTTTTTATAAAAAAAGGAGCATTCTTTTGAATGCTCCCATACTAAACTCTTTTCCAGTTTTATCTTGTACTATTTAACAACCAAAATAGTGGTTTATATGGATTAGATCGCCTTGATGATTGCCACAAAATCATCTGCAACCAATGAGGCCCCTCCAATGAGGCCACCATCCACATCTGGCTTCGAAAAAATCTCTGTAGCATTCCCTGGTTTTACACTGCCGCCATATAAAATCGATACCTCATCTGCAACTTCTGCATTGTACCCCTCCGTTATGGTCTTACGAATGAACGCGTGCATTTCTTGCGCTTGTTCCGGCGAAGCTGTTTCCCCTGTACCAATGGCCCAGACAGGCTCATAGGCCAAAACAATCTTACCCCAGGCATTGGAATCAAGTGAAAAAAGCGCATTTTTAAGCTGGCTTTCCACTACCTTAAAGTGATTGCCCGACTTACGATCTTCCAACTCCTCGCCAAAGCAAAATACAATACGAATATTTTTCGCCAGTGCAGCAGCTACTTTTTTCGCCAAAATAGCATCTGTTTCCCCAAAGTAGGCTCTTCTTTCCGAGTGGCCTATAATGGCAGTGTTCACCCCAATACTAAGTAGCATGTCGGCAGAAATCTCTCCTGTATACGCACCGCTCTCCGCAAAATGCATGTTTTGCGCAATCACTTCTATTGTAGAGTTTTCCAAGGCTCTGGTCGCACCGGCCAAATTTACATAGGTAGGTGACACCATTACTTCGGCATTTGTATCCGGCAATTTGGCTGAAAGCTCGGCCAACAAGGTTTCGGTATCTGTTAGGTTTTTATTCATCTTCCAGTTTCCTGCTACTATTTTACTTCTCATTTTTTCTATTTAGTATTTGTACTTTAAGTTTTTTGTGCTCCTTATGAATAGTTAATCGAACTGCAAATCTTCTAGGTCATTGTAATGTACCTTTTGCAAAATGGTCCCTTTTTTCAATACCAAAACGCCCGGATTGGACCGAACAATGGTCTTCAAAGTGGTTTCATCGGTAAAGTACCAATCAAAGCTCAATTTGAACTTTTCAACCAATTTAGATGTCTGTTCATTATTGGAGGCAGACATACCTATCACCTTATATCCTTTTTTTACCGCATTGGCAGCTACTTCTTGTAACTCGGCATATACCGTTTCATTGGTTTTGTAGAGATCATATGCAATGACCATTACCAGCTTTGGTTCTTCCAACAAAGAAGCCGCAAAGTCTTCCCCATCCCTTTCTATGGTAAAGTCATGTACCGGTGGCTCATATCCTTTTTGCACTTCTGTCGTCTCTACATCAATAAACTCCCCATCAACATTGGGATAATCACCTTGGGTGACAATAATTTTTTCTTCCCCGTTTATTTTAAACTTCCAAGCGTAATCATGTATCGCTTTGGGCGCATCATCGGGAACGGACATCCCTTCGGCTATGTTGGCTCCTATTTTATAGGGGCGAAAATCAATTACCGGTAAATGTCGCAACACATGGTTCGCATATAAAGCACATAGCAGTAACACCACTACGGTGGTAATTCGTTTTGCATTGGCTCCCAACAACGGTTTAATGTACTGCTGTCCTTTGAACAAAACAAGGATTAAAAAGAGCAGTATAATATCCTTTGTAAAAGACTGCCAAGGGGTAAGTTTTAAGGCATCACCAAAACAACCGCAGTCGGTTACTTTATTGAAGTATGCCGAATAGAAGGTGAGAAAAGTAAAGCCAATGATCATCGCCAAAAGACTCCAGACCGTAAACTTAACACGGAATCCCAGCAGTAACATAACACCCAGTAAAACTTCCAAAATCACTACAAAGACTGAAATGGAAAGCGCGTATGGCACAAAGAAAGGCAAATCAAGTACCCCGGCACTGAAGTACTCCTCGAGCTTAAAAGAAAACCCTACCGGATCATTTAGCTTTATAAAACCACTAATAATGAATAGCACACCTACTAAGATCCTGCTAATTTGTACGATATATCTCATTCTATTTCGGATTCCGAATTTAAAACTTAGTTCCCCTGTGAACCTATAGGTATTGCCCTAGTTTACTCCGACGCGCATTCTTCGATATGAATCAACGCAAAAACTGCATAGTTCACCATATCTTGATAGTTGGCATCGATTCCTTCACTGACCAAGGTTTTTCCTTTGTTGTCTTCGATTTGTTTTACCCTTAATAATTTTTGCAAAATAAGATCTGTCAGGGAACTCACGCGCATATCGCGCCAAGCCTCACCATAATCGTGGTTCTTATTTTCCATCAAAGCTTTGGTGGTTGCGCTGTGGGTATCAAATAGTACGAGCGCCTCTTTTACTGAAAGATCCGGTTGCTCTACAACCCCTTTATCCAATTGAATCAAGGCCATAATGGAATAATTAATGATTCCTATGAACTCGGAACGTTCCCCTTCATCTACCTTTCGCACGTCATTTTCTTGAAGACTTCGAATGCGTTGTGCCTTGATAAATATTTGATCGGTCAGGGAAGGAAGCCGCAGAATACGCCATGCACTGCCGTAATCTATCATTTTCTTCTCATACAGATCTCTACAGGTTTTTAGTACCGCATCGTATTGTTCGGAGGTATGCCGCATGTAATCGTTCTAATTTGCGTAAATTTCGCTTAAAATATTGAATTGCTCAAAGCGAAGGCCTCAAAATAAATACCTTCGGCTGCAAATCTCGTATATTAACTCGGTTTGTCAAACTATCCCTTGCTGAATTACTGCATATGACCCTTAATTGTAAAGGTGCCCTTATCGACCTTCAAATTCCCAAAATCATGGGGATTTTGAACATCACTCCCGATTCTTTTTACGATGGAGGAAAGTACAAGGATCATAAATCGATCTTGGTACAAGTAGAAAAGATGATTTCGGAGGGTGCCACCTTTATTGATATAGGCGCCAACAGCACGCGTCCTGGAGCGATAGCCGTTTCTGAAACGGAAGAATTGAACCGTTTGATCCCTATTGTAGAACTACTACTTAAGAATTTTCCTGAATTACTGCTTTCCATAGATACTTTTCGCAGCAAAGTCGCCGAAGAAAGCTTGCATACGGGAGCCGCTATGATCAATGATATTTCTGCAGGGAAGCGCGATGACCACATGCTACCGATCATTGCAAAGTTCAAGGTCCCTTTTGTGATGATGCATATGCGTGGAACTCCCAAAACAATGCAGCAACAAACGCAGTATACGCATCTTTTAAAAGAGGTGCTGCAGTATTTCTCCGAGCGCGTGGCAAAGGCCACTTCAATGGGTATCAATGATCTGATCATCGACCCGGGTTTTGGATTTGCCAAGACGTTGGAACAAAACTATGAACTATTACGGCAACTTGAAGGTTTCAAGACATTAGGACATCCCATTTTAGCGGGTTTAAGTAGAAAATCGATGATTTATAAAGCATTGGGTTCCGATGCTCAAAATGCGCTGAATGGCACCACTGCCTTAAACATGTATGCTTTGCAAAAGGGCGCTACCATATTGCGGGTCCATGATGTAAAAGAGGCTCGGGAATGTGTACAATTAATACAACAACTAGCTTCTTAGATTTCTAACGAACAAAGAACCGTTGTGTTCTGTTAATTTTTTATAATTTTACCAAAACGGCAAGGATTGGATTTTTTGAATTTTATCGACTTTAAAATCACAGATGTCCTAGATATTATCCTAGTAGCCATTCTCCTTTATTACATCTATAAACTGGTACGCGGTTCGGTGGCGATCAATATTTTTATCGGAATCGTTATTGTATGGGCTTTTTGGAAATTGACCGAATTGCTTGGAATGGAAATGATCAGTAGTATGGTGGGGGCGTTTATGCAGGTGGGGCTGATTGCCTTGATCATTGTTTTTCAGCAAGAGATTCGAAAATTTCTGTTGATGATCGGATCCACCAACTTTGCCAACAAAAGGAATTTTATAAAGCATTTTAAGTTTTTAAGACAAGAGGGACTCACCACGGAAGTTGATGTAGATGCCGTCTTGGCAGCTTGCGAAAAAATGGGGAACTCAAAGACCGGAGCATTGTTGGTCTTCGCCCGAAGCAACTCCTTGGATTTTGTTAAAAATTCGGGAGATCAGATGTACGCAGAAATCAATCAGCCCATTTTAGAAAGTATTTTTTATAAAAACAGTACGCTTCATGACGGGGCCGTGGTCATAGAAAACAACTACATTGTGGCCACCCGGGTTATTTTGCCCGTTTCCAATGAACGATCTATTCCATTGCGTTTTGGTCTACGACATAGGGCCGCCGTGGGCATCACGGAAAAAACCGATGCGATCGCCTTGGTCGTCAGCGAAGAAACCGGTACCATATCCTATATCAAGAATGGAGAATTTGCCCTCTTTAAGGATATTGAAGAACTCAGCCAACTGATGAAGGAAGACCTGATATAAACCGCAACCAACCAACCACTGTCCCATGAATTGTAAAAACTGTGAGACTGCCTTACGAACAGATTATAGCTTCTGCGCCAATTGTGGAGCGAAAATAATTCGGAATCGCATTACCTTGAAAAATCTATGGTACGATGTGACCGAACGATACTTTAATGTTGACAATACCTTTTTAAGGACCTTTCTGCACCTTTTCACCACCCCAGAAGTTGTCATAAATGGATATATCGCCGGAATACGAAAAAAGTACTTGAATCCGGTTAGTTATCTGGGTATTGCCTTAACCCTATCGAGCTTTGTAGTCTACTTAATGGTCAAGGCCTCTGACAAAATTGACTTTGACGTGTTCGGCGTTTCGGGAGGAAGCACTGCGGGCATGACCAAAGTAGCAGAGTTTACATTTGATTTTCAGGCTTTGTTGTTTATCGCGTACATTCCAATGATGGCCATAGCCGGATGGATTTGCTTTCAAGACAAAAAATACAATTTTACCGAACGCCTCGTCATATTCATGTATGCCCTTGCGCATTATAGTATTGCGTCTTTTATTCCCTCTGTATTGATCTTACTATTGAAGCCCGTAATTTATGGAAATATGGCATTGGTCTTTACACTTTTAATGTATTTATATGCAGGATACACCATTTACAGGCTATCAAATTTCAAGGGAATCGCCTATGTGGCCAGAGTGCTTTTATTTTACGTGCTATTTACCATCCAATATTTTGGCACTTCTTTGGCAATTCCGCTATACCTCATGATTACGGGCCAAATAAATCCTGAAGATTTCTTACCCAAGAAGTAAAAGGGCTTTAGGCCACATCCTCGGCCAAGAATTGGGCTTCGTATAAATTACTGTAATACCCACCTTTTTTAAGAAGTTCCTGGTGCGTACCTGTCTCAACGATCTTACCAGCGTCCATCACCAAAATCATATCTGCCTTTTTGATAGTAGCCAAACGATGCGCAATGATGATCGAAGTGCGGCCCTCGGTAATTTTTTCCGTAGCGCGTTGAATCAATTGTTCTGAATAGGTATCTACGGAAGAGGTCGCCTCATCGAGTACCAGAATACTAGGATTGCTCACGTAGGCCCTCAGAAAAGCGATCAGTTGTCGCTGTCCGCTCGAGAGCATCGTGCCGCGTTCCCGCACATTATAGGTGTAGCTGCCCGGCAAACTACTAATAAATTCGTGCACCCCGATCTGTTTCGCTGCCGCTTCAATATCAGCGATGGCTATATCGGTGTCTTCCAGAGAAATATTGTTGGCAATCGTATCTGCAAATAGAAATACGTCTTGTAATACCACTGCGATATGAGAACGCAAGGAAGCCAGAGTAAACTCGTTGATAGCAACTCCGTCAATACGGATCGTGCCCGAATTGATCTCGTAAAAACGATTAAGCAGGTTCACAATTGTAGATTTCCCAGCTCCTGTGGCTCCGACAATAGCGACTGTTTCCCCTGCATTTACCTCAAAGGAAATACCATGTAATACTTCCTCATCTTCCACATACCCAAAATGCACATTCGAGAATTCAATAGCACCCTTTACATCTTTCTTAACCAAGGTCCCCGCATCTTCGATCTGGCTTTCTGTATCCAATATGGTGAACACCCTGTTCGCAGCCACCATTCCCATTTGTAAGGTATTGAACTTGTCGGCTATTTGTCGAAGCGGACGAAAGAGCATTTCTATCAAAAACAAAAAGGAAATAATGGTCCCAATATTATCCTGATTGATCGAATTTAAGTCTTGTAACACTCCAAAATAGACTACCAAACCAATGGCTATAGCGGTCACAATCTCTGCAATCGGAAAGAAAATAGAGTTATACCAGACTGTTTTTAACCAGGCGTTCTGATGTTTTTCATTGATTTTTCGAAAATTCTCTTTTTCAATACGTTCCCTTGTAAAGAGCTGCACGATTTTCATCCCTGTTATACGCTCCTGCACAAATGAATTCAAGTTTGAAACCTGCGCTCGCACCTCTATAAATGCAACCTTCATGGCCTTTTGAAACAAACGAGTCGCATACAAGATAATCGGTAGCAGCGCAAATACGATAAGGGCCAGTTTCCAATTGAGGTATAGCATGTACGAACCCGCTGCGACCATCTTCAACAAATCCGAGATAATCACAAAAAAACCTTGACTAAAAATTTCCCCGATCCGCTGCATATCGGCAACCGCTCTGGTGACCAATACCCCGATAGAGGAATTGTCGAAATATTGCATTCGAAAACCCATCATTTTCTTGAACAGTGAAACGCGCACATCTTTGATGACAGACTGCCCCAACCAGTTTGCATAGTAATTAAAAAAAAGCTGGCAGATTACCTGACCCAAAAGTACCCCAAACATCATTAACACTAAGTACAATAATATTTCGGCATCGTTGACCTTGATTGCTTCGTTCACAATCCTTCCCGCAAAGGAAGCAGTAAGGACTGCAAAAATCGACAGCAGTATAGCAGCCAATGCAACGCTATAAAAAGTGGTTCGGTACGGTCGCGTATGCGCGACCAACCGGCGAAACAAGTTATAATCAAATGCTTTTCCTGAATTCGTATCCATCTAATTAAATAGTGATTGGGGGTATGAAACCGCTGTCAAATATAACCCTTTTGCCGGCACCGATGCCCCTGCTCTAGAACGGTCTTTGCTAGCAATGATTGTATGTATTTCTTCCATATCGATTTTTTCCAGGCCTATTTCCAAAAGTGTTCCTACGACCGCACGTACCATGTTTCTTAAAAAGCGGTCTGCGGTAATGGTAAATACCAAGGTACTTCCTTGCCATTCCCATATCGCAGTTCGCAAGTCGCAACGATACGTTCTTACATCGGTATTCGATTTTGAAAAACATTCAAAATCATCATAGCGCATCAAAATGGACGCCGCCTTATTCATTTTATCTAGGTCCAAGGGGTATTTTACAAGGTGAGACGCCTCTGAAAGAAACGGGTCTTTCTGTTGCACCAACCAATACTCATATGTTCTGGCCGTTGCATCAAAACGGGCATGCGCATCATCCTTGACTGCGCGAATGCTTTGTACGGCAATATCATGTGGAACAAATGCATTGAGCCTAAACACCAACGTCTTGAGGTCTTCGATGATCTCAGCATCGAAATGAGCGAACATTTGGCGGGCATGTACCCCGGCATCGGTGCGGCCAGCACCGGTCAACTGAACGTTATAAGATAATAATTTTGAAAAGGCATCTTCCAAAACCGACTGTACGGTAATCGCATTCGGTTGCTTTTGCCAACCGTGATAGGCCGTTCCGAAGTACGAAAATTGAACAAAATATCTCAAGAGAAACCGTTAGTTTTGCAGCATACAAAGATACCTGATTCTTTTGGCAAATGTACTTTAAGAAGTTAAAATCAAGTTAAGTTTGCCCACAGAAATTTCAAATTAGCACAACGCTCTATGACCAAAATTCTTCTTTTATCGGATACCCATTCGCATATAGATGACGCCATCTTAAAATATGCCCGATGGGCGGATGAAATTTGGCATGCGGGAGATATCGGAACCTTGGAAGTGACAGACTCCTTGGCCAAACTGAAACCCATACGCGCCGTTTACGGAAATATCGATGATGCCGTTATTCAACAGGAATTCCCCTTGAATCAACGCTTTTTTTGTGAGGGGGTCGATGTGCTGATGACCCATATTGGGGGCTACCCTCCCAAATACAATAGTAGAACACGAACGGAAATTAAAAAGAATCCGCCTAAATTGTTTATCTGTGGACATTCACATATCTTAAAAGTTATGTGGGACAAACCCCTGGGTGTATTGCATATGAATCCGGGAGCTTGTGGCAAACACGGCTTTCACCACGTGCGCACCATGTTGCGTTTTACTATTGAAGGCGAAGACATCAAAGATTTGGAGGTCATTGAACTGGGGAAAAGATAGCCGAACCATTATGCGTACTTTTAAAGTATCGCACCGATATAAGTGTAGCACATAAATACTTTCAAGGATGTACATACTAAAAAAATGGCTCGGAGCATTCCTTCTTTTGGGAAGCTTTTGTTCGCTACATGCACAACTAACGATCACTCCCACTAAATCGGAAGGCATATTCTCAGTCGGGGAAACGGCCCGTTGGAATATTGAATTAGACAAAGGAACTGCCGTAGATTCGGTTCACTATACCATAAAAAATGGTGGTTTGACGGTTCTTTCCGAAGGCATGCTGAACTTTCCCAAGAATTTGGTACAACTTCAGCATCGGTTTACAAAACCAGGAGCAGTGTTGTTGGAAGTGAAATGGAAATCCGCCGAAAACAAGTGGCAGCATGCGGTAGGTGGTGCAATCGCCGACCCAAGCAATATTTCCCTTTCAGAAGAAAAACCCGCAGATTTCGACGCCTTCTGGGAACAGAAGATCGGGGAGCTTGCAACGATTGACAAACAACCACAACTACAACAAATCATACTTGAAGCAGAAGCGGATATTGAGTATTATCATACGAAAATGCGTTCAATTGATCAAAGTCATATCCGCGGACAGCTTGCCAAACCTGTCAAAGGAGATGAACTACCTGCTTTGCTCATAGTACAATGGGCCGGAGTCTACCCTTTACAACCCTCATGGGCAGTGGATCGAGCGAAGGAAGGATGGTTAGTGCTGAATATAAATGCACATGATTTGCCAATCGATCGGGAGCAAGATTTTTACAAGGACAAAAGAGAAGGTTCTTTAAAAGAGTATCCTGCTATCGAGAATGAAGACAGGAACAAAAGTTACTTTTTACGCATGTACCTATCCTGTTATCGGGCGGCACAATATCTAACCGAACGGGCAGACTGGGACGGTGAAACCTTGGTCGTAATGGGTGCTAGCCAAGGCGGCCTGCAGAGCTTGGTTACGGCGGGTTTACATCCGAAAATCACCGCAGCCCTTGCCCTGGTCCCTGCCGGCTTTGATACCATGGGGCCCACCGTAGGCCGAAAAGGGGGGTGGCCCAATTGGTATACGAACACGAAAAACAAAAATGCGACCAAAGTGCATGAGACCAGCAGGTATTTTGACGTAGCCAACTTTATCCCCGCCATTAAATGCCCCGTGCTGGTAGGGATAGGACTGCTTGATGCTACCTGCCCTCCAGAAGGCATCTACGCAGGGCTCAATCAACTTACCACTTTCAAAGAACTGTTGCTACTACCCGCATCGGAACACCAATCCAAGGAAGGCTCACAGGACGCTTATCACCATAGGGTTGATTCGTATTGGCTGCCCCGTTTAAAGAACAAGACATTTCACTTGAAATAACCTCAAAAAAAAGCCCAGGGAACTACCCCTGGGCCACGCACTAATACTACTAAGATGTTAGGTTTAACGTAAACGATCCACAGATTTTACAAGATCTTCATCCTTTTTGATAGCCCTGTTGGCCAGGACCAGAAAAACGATAGAAAATACAGGAATCAGCATCCCAATACCCTTCTCCGAGACCGAAGTCTCTCCAGATAAGCTTAGCGATCGGTAAACGAAAAATCCCAGTAAAAAAAGACTTAATATCATATTCAACCTGTTTACCACAAATTGATTTTTTCTATTCTTAAAAAGTGTTATTGCCACAATTGCCAAACCGGCGGTGGCATAAAAAGCAATCGCAATCCATACAATTCCTTGCGCAAAAAAAGGTTCTCCGGTCGCATTGGACCATAACGGCGCCCACAATGGCAATAGGCCTGCCACAAGGGCCACCAAAAGCAAATAAACCGTCTGAATGCGTTGTAACATGAATTTAAACCGTAATGAGAACGTAAAAATACGTGTCTTTTTAAAAATATACATTCAAAGTTGAAAATAATTTGTATTATTGTTGCGTTATTAGTTATAGTACTTACCCTTAGGGAAATCAAACCCGAGTAGCACCCAAATAACAATACACTTCAACTAGTTTTCAACACACGTATAACTTACACGACATTTAATGTTTGAAATTTCGGATTTAAAAGCTAAAAAGCTTCCTGAGCTTCAGGAGATTGCATCAGGATTAAAGGTGCCAAAATACAAAAGCCTTAAAAAATTGGATTTGGTTTACCAAATTCTTGATGTTCAAGCTGCCGACCCTAAAAAGGTCGCAGAGGTAGTACCAAAAATAGAGGTGAACCCAAAAGTCAAAACACCAAAGGCCGCCGCCCCAAAAAAGGATACTACCAGTTCAGAAAGTACCAAAGAAAAAACGACGGAACGTCCTAAACCACGCCCAAAAAGGGAACGGGTAGAAAAAGACCGGCCCAACCCAAAGCCCCGAACAGAGGCAGAACGGAACCAGGCAAAAAAAGGAACAGAAGGAGAGACGAAACAGGAATCGCAAACGCCGCAGCAGCCCCCCCGGCGCGATCAAAACAAACCACAGCACAAGAATCAAAATAAGTCGCAAAGACCTCAAAAGCAGGGGAATTATGACAAAAGTAATTTTGACAAAGACTTAAAGAATAGATACAAGGAACCTGAGTTTGAATTTGACAGCATCATCGCAAGTGAAGGAGTTCTAGACATCATGCAAGATGGCTATGGCTTTTTACGCTCCTCCGATTACAACTATCTTTCGTCTCCTGATGATATTTATGTCTCACAATCCCAAATACGGTTGTTCGGTTTAAAAACCGGCGATACGGTGCTAGGAAATGTGCGCCCCCCAAAAGAAGGGGAAAAGTACTTTCCGTTGATCAAGGTGAATAAAATAAACGGTATTGACCCGCAAGTGGTTCGCGATCGTGTTTCTTTTGAACATTTAACCCCATTGTTCCCGCAAGAGAAGTTCAACATCGCGGCAAGACAAAGTAGTATTTCTACACGGGTGATGGACTTGTTCTCCCCTATCGGAAAAGGACAACGTGGCATGATCGTTTCCCAGCCAAAAACCGGTAAAACGATGTTGCTAAAGGATATTGCCAACGCAATCGCCGCCAACCACCCAGAAGTGTACCAAATCATTTTATTAATCGATGAACGCCCGGAAGAGGTGACCGATATGCAACGAAATGTGCGTGGCGAAGTAGTCGCCTCTACTTTTGACAAAGAAGCGGTAGAACATGTTCGTGTTGCCAATATTGTTTTGGAAAAAGCGAAACGTTTGGTAGAATGTGGTCATGACGTAGTGATTTTACTCGATTCTATAACGCGCTTGGCAAGAGCCTATAATACGGTACAGCCAGCTTCAGGAAAGGTATTGAGTGGTGGTGTAGATGCAAACGCCTTGCACAAACCAAAACGCTTCTTTGGTGCCGCCCGTAATATTGAAAACGGTGGATCCCTATCGATCATTGCAACTGCATTGACCGAAACAGGTTCTAAAATGGATGAAGTAATCTTTGAGGAATTCAAGGGTACCGGTAACATGGAATTGCAATTGGATCGAAAGATTTCGAACCGACGTATTTTCCCGGCAATCGACCTTACCTCTTCCAGTACCCGACGTGATGATTTGCTTTTGGACGAAAGCACCATTCAACGCATGTGGATCCTACGTAAATATTTGGCCGATATGAACCCCGTAGAGGCCATGGAGTTTATTGAACAACGCATTAAGCAAACCAGAAATAACGAAGAATTTTTAATGACTATGAGTCAATAAATTCCTCGGGAACATCGTTCCAAATACTTAAATCCCAAATGCTGTAGTAGTCATGCAACAGTGTTTGGGATTTTTTTGTTCAAGGATTTATTAAAAATTAATAGACAAATAGTACTGAAATAAATATCTTTATAGCGCACTTGTCATCCTTACCCCCCTATTGCAAGTAAAAGTCTAACTACTTTTATTAATCCTAAAAACCCAATCAATGAAAAATTATGGAACCACCGTTCTACGAACTTTTCTTACCACCTTATTCCTTTTTGCGCTCGTTAGTTGTGAGCACAAGAAAGAAGACAAAAAAACGGAGACACCCGTTTCCCCTCCTGAACAAATTGTTACCGTAAAACAAGCAAAAGGCTACTACGACAACTATTCAGAGCGTCGGGTTCGCCTAATTCAACGCTATGAAGACTCTATAAACCGTCGTAGAATGGGCGATGACATACGCCAAATGAAACAAGAGAAAGGCAAAGAAAAGTCGGCGGCAATGGTTGAAGGTCCCGCCAAGTTCGATGTGGCCCGTTACGTATACTACGATTATAAAACAATCAAAAAGTA
>CALIIC010000047.1 GCA_938020445.1 uncultured Flavobacteriaceae bacterium
CCAAACTACGAATACTGCTTGTATTATGGATTTTGAGGAGGCGGCCCATTATTATCGTGTCTTTGATATCGGGATGACTATTGTAGGGCTATGCTCCCAAGGAAAACAAATCGATCGTACCAAAATGAAATGGTTTCTAAAGGGCTATAACATGGAGTCTCCTTTGCAGGAATCCGAAAAGAGCGCACTTAAAACAATGACTTTGTATGCTACTTCTGCCATGTGCTTTTGGCGTCATCGAAATTTTAATTACACCATTCCTAATGAGGATATGAAAGATCATTACCGGGAACTTCAGGCAATTGCCGAAGATATCAAGCAAATTCCTGAAGAGTTCTTCCTTTCATAGGTCTAATGGACATGGTAGTTTGTCGTTTTCAAGGATAAATTCAATACTTTAAAGCTGGGATATCCGCTACATTTTTAGGTAAATTATGCAAAACAAAAACATACATTTTAAACTATACAAGCCTGTTGGTATGTTGAGCCAATTGAGCTCGAACGACCCTCGGGAAATGCGTAAGAAGCGATTCTTAAGGGCTTTGTATTCTTTTCCCGAAGGAACCATGCCGATAGGGCGTCTGGACGAAAAATCGGAAGGCTTGCTCTTCATGACTACAGATGGTCAATTGAGTGATGCGGTAAACCGTGCAGGCATTGAAAAAGAATACTATGCCCAGCTTGATGGACTCATTACTACCGATGCGGTCCACTTGTTGACAAAAGGCATCGAAATCGGTTTAGAAGGAACAACATACCGAACCAAACCATGTTCGGCCCGTACATTAGCGATACCTCCTACCCTGCCGCAAGCTGATAAAAGTCTGCGTATTGGTCGACATCGACCAAGCAGTTGGATTAGCATTACACTGACCGAGGGCAAATACCGTCAAATTCGTAAAATGACCGCTGCTGTGGGTTTTCCCACACTACGCTTGGTTCGGGTGCGTATCGGTTCTATAACGCTCAAAGGCTTACTTCCCGGTGAGGTAACTGCCATTCCCTTAGCCATGGAGCAGTTAAAAAAGCCGAATTGAATGGGATTCTATGGGTATGTATCTATTTATCCTTCAATTTTACGACCGTCTAGCAAATGAATGATACGTGAGCCATAACCCGCATTTTTTTCAGAATGGGTTACCTGTATGATCGTTACCCCTTCGTTGTTGAGCTCTTTGAACAATTCCATGATATCCTCTCCCTGTTGAGAGTTTAAATTTCCGGTTGGTTCATCGGCCAAAATGAGTTTTGGTTTGGTGATCAACGCTCTCGCAACTCCCACTAATTGCTGCTGCCCTCCGCTTAACTGGGTCGGAAAGAGGTCTTTTTTACCAACAATATTAAAACGGTCTAGCATATCCGCGACCATGGCCTTTCGTTCGGAACCGCTCACTTTTTTATATAAGAGGGGCATTTCAAGGTTTTCATAAACCGTTAGTTCGTCAATTAAATGGTAGGCTTGGAATACAAAACCGATGTATTGTTTATACAACTCAGACCGGTGCTTTTCCTTTAAAGTATGTACCGATTCGTCTAAAAAGTTGTACTCCCCCTCATCAAAGCCATCTAACATGCCGATTACATTCAGTAAGGTAGATTTTCCAGAACCAGAAGGACCCATGATCGAAATGAATTCCCCTTCTTCCACCTTTAAATTAACATCTTTCAACAAAAATACCCGCTGGCCTCCTTGTTGTACCCATTTAAAAATATTGTTTAATTGTAATAGCATGTTGTTGTATTTAGTATGTTGTTTATAGACGTTTTAATAGTTGTCAAATATTCTTCCAAAGGTATTGATAAGGTGTACCAATTGAAAACCTTATAACAATTCCAAAGGTGCTCCCCGTTCTCCATTATTCGGTTCGCAAACTCTTTACGGGGTTTTGCATGGCCGCTTTCATTGTTTTTGCCCCGACGGTCAGCAATGCAATGCAAACAGCTAAAATTCCCGCTCCGATAAAAAACCAGATACTAAGATCTATTCGATAGGGGTAACTTTCCAACCACTTGGTCATAAACCACCAGGCGACCGGCGCAGCTATTAAAAACGCGTATAAGACAAGTTTTAGAAAGTCTTTGGTCAACATAAAGGTGATAGACCCGATACTGGCACCCACCACTTTACGTACTCCAATTTCTTTGGTACGTTCTGCAACGACCAACAAGGAGATGGCAAATAACCCAATACAACTCAAGGCAATCGCAAGCAAAGAACCGCTGCTAATCATCGTGGTCATAACTTTCTCTCTTCGAAAGGTGCGATCCATATTTTCATCTAGGAAAGACCCCAAGAACGTGGCATTCGGTTCTATGCGAGACCAAGCACTTTCAATATGATCTACGGTGGCCATCATGTTTGTAGGCGCTATTTTCACATAGGCATAGTATAAATCCCAATCTGGTTTAATAAATAAGGTCAACGGGGCTATTTCCCGATTCAATCCTTGAAAATGGTGGTCTTTCATAACACCTATGACGGAATACAATGTAGAATCTCCCATTGTAATTCTTGCGGTAAGTGGGTCTTGCTCCCCGAGTTCCTTTGCCATTTTTTCATTTATGATGACTGCAAGACTATCGGTCGAATACTGTCGACTGAAAGATCTTCCCGAGGCCAAATTCAAATCAAGGGTTTCCACATAGTCGTAATCCACAACGAGCATATGTGTTTTTATCGTCCTATTTTTATATTCCAAGCCAAGGATACTGGTATAGGAGCTACCATCTTTTCCCAAGCCCAAATTGTTATCAGATCCGGAGATACCAAGAATAGAGGGATTCCCTTTTAACTCCTCCCGAAGTAAACGTACCGCCTCATAACTATCTTTTTTTCCATCAATCGGAAATGCCAATACTTGCTCCTTATTAAAACCCAAGTCTTTATTACGCATGAATTCCAATTGACTCCATAAAACAAGTGTCCCGCTAATTAGGACTATGGCAATGCCGAATTGTAGGATCATCAGAAAATCCCGAACACGATTCTTGCCACTTGCTTCTAACTTGCCTTTGAGTGATTGAATGGTTCCCAGCCTGCTCAAAATCAACGCAGGGTAGCCACCTACCAGTATGGTAATCAATAACAGCACAAGCAAAAACCCGATGATCACAAGGGGTGTTGTGACCATCTCAAAAGATACAGCGGTGCGAAAGAGTGTTTTAAAAGAATCCAAAAAGAGTACGCTCAATGCCACCCCGATGAGCACAGATATCAGGAAAACCAATAAGCTCTCACTCCAAAATTGGAAAAACAGCTGTTTCTTTTGTGCACCAAGGGTTTTTCGCATTCCAATCTCCTTCAACCTTTGGGAACTTTTAGCAATGCCCATATTTATAAAGTTCACACAGGCAATGAATAAGATCAAGAGTGCGATTCCTAAAATCATGTACGGATAGGTGCGGCTTACCTCGGCCAACCCATTTGAATAATTTGCAAAGCGCCGGTCCTGAAAGGGTAACAAATGCAATTGTTTGTATTCCCCGCCTGCATCCGGTCGGGCACCATCTCTTTTGGCATTTTCAATAAAGTTATTGAAATGCTGATTGGTAAATGCCCTTGTAGCAACTTCAAAGTCAGCGGTTGCAACTCCTTTTTCCAATTGGGCAAACACTTCATGGTTTCGATTCCCCCAATTATCTTTTATTGCTTCATAAGAAGGGTGGTTGTCAAAACGAAGTACCAGCTCAAAGGTCATGGTACTTTGTGGTGGAATATTTTCAATTACGGAAGAAACGGTAAACGGTTCTTCTTTCCCATTAACCAAAAGGCGTATCACCTTACCCACGGCCTCCTCTTCACCGAATAGTTTTTTAGCTGTCCTTTCAGTCAATACCACCCCATTCTTTTCAGAAAGGAGTGCTTGTTGGTTTCCTTTAAGAACTGGGAAAGAAAACATTTCGAAGAAGTCTTGGTCAGCATAAAGGCTACTAAGATTTAGTTCTTTTTCTTTATAAATGGTCACATGCCCTTGCGTGTCATATCTTGAAATTCTTGCGATGCCAGGCACTTGTTCCCGAAGGCTTGGTGCCAAAGGCATAGGACTCGTTACGGTGGCCTCTGACCCTTTGGCGGTCTGCTCCGCATAGTATACTTGGTATATATGTTCCCCCTTCTCATGAAACTTATCAAATGAAAGGTCAAAGAAAGCGGCCATTGCCAAAAGGATCGCGACCCCGAACGCCAGGGAAAGCCCTAGTACGTTCAAAAAAGTGAAGGTCTTGTCCTTCATTAAATTTCGCCAACCGATTTTTAGATAGTTCTTTAGCATTTTAGATAGTTTTCGTTATTACTGATCGCGTAGGGCATTCACCGGATTCTTGGTTGCCGCTCGTATCGCTTGGGTCCCAACTGTTAGTATTGCCACTATGAGCGCCATGACACCCGCTCCTAAGAAATACCAAATACGCAACGGGATACGATAAGCGAAGCCCGAAAGCCAATCGCTCGCCAAGAGATAGGCCAACGGGAGCGCTATTAGGATTGCCATGAATACCAACTTCGCGAATTCCCCAGAAAGCATAAGGGCCACCTGCCCTGCACTCTGCCCCAAGACTTTGCGAATCCCGATTTCTTTTCTTCTTCGTTCCGCCGTAAAGGTTGCAAGCCCAAAAAGGCCCAAACACGAGATGAGAATCGCCAGCCCCGCAAAATATTTGGATAAAGAGGCCACTCTTTTTTCAGCCTCGTATTCCGCTTGGAAGTTGGTGTCCAAAAAGTTGTATTCGAATAAATAGCCAGGGTTGAACTTTGCATAACTATCGGCCAAGGCAGCTATGGTTTTCTGATGTTCGGCATTCGAAATACGAACTACGATTTCATTACGAATGGTTTCTCTCTGCAATCGAAAGAACATCGGATTCACTTTTTCCCGTAGCGACTGAAAATGAAAATCCTCTAGAACCCCGATAACGGTATAAGTGACATTTCCATAGGTAATAGTTTTACCGATCGGGTCTTGTAGTCCCATGAGTTTGATAGCTGTTTCATTAAAGACCATTCCCGTGCTATCCGTGGCAAAACTTCGAGAAAATGCACGCCCTTCTTTCAATTGCATGTCCATCGTCTCTATGAAATCATGTCCAATTCGCAACTCGTTAAAACGTGTTCTTTTTTCTTCCTCATTCCCAGACCACATGAGTCCGCCCGTCATATTAATATCCGTACCAATGATGTTTTGAGAAGTCGTGGCCGCATTCACTACCCCGTTTAACTGCCTTACTTCATTGAGAAATGATTCGGTATTCTGTTGTAACTTTCCTTCTTGGGAAAAATAGAGGACATTGTCTTTGTTCAAACCAAGGTTTTTTGATTGTACATAATCTACTTGTTTGTACACCAATAAGACCGCAATGATTAGGATAATCGATAGCGAAAATTGAAACACGACCAAGCCTTTGCGCACCCATACTTCCCCGAGAGCTGATTTCATATTTCCCTTTAAAATGGCTACTGGATTAAAGCGGGATAGGTGAAATGCAGGATAACTTCCTGCTAGTAAGCCCGTAAACAAAACCACGGACGCCATTCCCAAAACAGTAAGCGGACTGAATGGCAAGGTCAAAGTTTTGCCTGTAATCGTGTTAAAGACAGGAATACAAAGGAGTACCAGAACCAAGGCAACCAAAAGTGAAAAAGAGGCGGTCATAATCGATTCTCCAAAATACTGTTTGATCAACGTACCTCTTTGCGAACCCAAAGCTTTTTTAACCCCGATTTCTTTCAGTCGACGTGTGGCATTTGCCGTAGACAGGTTCATAAAGTTGATACAGGCAATAATTAAAATGAACAAAGCGATTAAAGAAAATAGGTACACATAATCCATACGGCCACTTGCCTGCTCCCCGTTCTCAAAATTTCCGTACAAATAATTAGAACTATATTTGGTAAGCACCAATTCTGCGGTCACTTCGTCGTCCTGTAACTTGGAAAAATTCTTTATTTTTTGAGCGAACAAGGCCGGGTCGGTACCTTTGGTAAGTACAATGTAGGTAGAAGGGTTGTTGCTTACCCATTTAAGCTCGCCACCGTTCTTTACGATCATATTCTTCCAAAGCTGGTAAGGAAGTATAAAATCAAAACGATTGGACGAATTTTGGGGAATATCCTTAAAAACACCACTTACTAGTTGCTGTCCTTGATTTCCCATAGCTTCCCACGCAATGGTCTTCCCTACAACGCCCTCCAGTGTTCCGAAAAGACGTTGGGCCAAAGACTCCGAGATGACGATAGAATTGGTTCCTGCCAAGACCTGATTTTTATCGCCTTGAGCCAATTCATATGAAAATATTTGAAAGTAATCAGTATCCGCGAAAATACCCGGTGCTTTTGTAATTTGACCATCTACGGTAAGAGGCATTTTTTGAAACCATTCTGGCAAGGTCTGCCCCGTGGCATAGTGCACTTCCGGGAGTTTGTCGGCCATGGTTTCTGCCAAAAGCTCGGGGGTCCAACTAAGTACGCGAGGGCCTTCTGGCGATTCAAAGCGGTTCCATACTTGATACAATTGGGAATCATTTTCATGAAAGCCATCAAATTGAAGTTCGTCTACCACCCAGAGTGCAATCAATAGCACACATGCCAAACCTGTTGAAAGCCCAATAATATTAATCAGGAAAGTGCTTTTATACTTTACTAGATTTCGGAAAAATAGTTTTAAATGATGTTTTAGCATATTATACGTCTATATATTATTCTTCTCTTAAGGCATTGATGGGGTTTTTACCTGCCGCAGTAAGGGCTTGTCCGCCAACGCTTACTAGGGCAACGAACAAGGTTACTACACCGGCAAGTAAAAAATAAACAGATTTCAAGGGGATTCTATACGCATATCCCGACAACCAATCGCTTGCCAGCACATAGGCAATTGGCAAGGCAATCAAAATTGACAATGTCACTAGTTTGATCAATTCCTTAGAAAGCATGGTCGCTATCTGTACACTACTTTGTCCCAATACTTTTCGAATCCCAATTTCCTTTTTCCGTTTTTCGGTAATAAAAATTGAAAGGCCAAAAAGTCCTAAACATGAAATTAGAACTGCTAGGAGCGCAAAATATTTAGACAATGAGGCCACACGTTGTTCGGCAATGTACAAGTCTTGATAGGTATCGTTTAAAAAACGGAATTCAAAGGGCATCCCCGAAACAAAATAAGCATGATAGGCTTTTTCAATTTGTTTTAAGGTGTTTTTCTCAGATCGAGGATGCAAGCGTACCATGACGTTCGAAGCAAAATCACTATTGCTCAAAGTCATGAATACCGGCAATACTTTTTTATACAATTTATCGATGTGGAAGTTTTTTACGATTCCGATAATTTCCTTTTGTTCTCCCCACAGCGTTACCTCTTTTCCAATCGGATTATCGATTCCCATTACCTCGATCGCCGCTTCGTTTAAAACAATTTTCGCATCTTCCGATCCAAATTCTTGTGAAAAGGAACGTCCTTTGGCTATTTGAATCTGCATGGTTTCTATGAATTCGTATCCGGCGGCAACCTGCGCAAAAAGGGCCTCTTCCCCTACTTCTTTCCCCGTCCACTCCATTCCCGTAGTGGTACCAAAATCGGCCATCATATTATGACGAAAGTTGGAAGCCCCCATCACACCGGGAATATTTCGTAATTCCTCTAAAAAAATAGCCAAGTCCTTCGTTTTCGCATCCCCATTACCGTCTCCTATTCCCCTATCATTTTCTATAACCCCAGAGGAAAAGGATATCACATACTCCCTATCGAATCCCAAATTTTTATCTTGTATGAAAGCCATCTGTTTATAAACTACAAATACCGCTACAAGCAATATTACCGATGCTGAAAACTGAAAGACCACAAGCCCCTTTCGGGCAAAGCCATCGCCTTTAGTCTTGGTCAATTTTCCCTTTAAACCCTGTAAAATTGGTAGGCCAGCCAGGTATACCGCTGGATAAAAGCCTGCCACGAGCCCTGTAAACAAAGTAATCAAGAAGACCAATGCGCCCAATTCATACCCAAAATCCAACCTAAGTTGTTTTCCAGCAATTTCATTGAATGCAGGAAGCGCAACATACACCAAGATCAACGCTACCAACATCGAAATAGCGGCCATGAGCAGAGACTCGTTTGTAAACTGATACAACAGATTGTTCTTTTGAGCGCCAACCGATTTCTTTACACCTATCTCTTTGATTCTGAGAGAGGCCTTGGCGGTGGCCATGTTTACGAAATTGACACAGGCGATGATTAAAATCAACAGGGCAATGACCGAAAACAATATCACATATTGTATTCTACCGCCCACGGCCTTGCCGTTTATATAGTTGCCATATAAATAGCGGTCGCCATAAGGTTGTGCAAAATACGTTTGTTTATCTCCTAGCTTTTTTGATTCTAGGAACCGCTCAATTTTTGAGTTGAAGGTCGCCAAATTCGTATTAGAGTCCAATACGGCATAGGTTTGGGCGTCGCTATCGCCCCACTCCCGAAGATCTTCATTTTCTGCAATAAAGACTTCTAGATTAAAAACGGCATCAAATTGTTCAGTGCTGTTCTCTGGCAAATTCTTAAAAACCCCTGAGATCGTATATGCATTTCCGAATTCATCATGCAACATATTCAAACTACGACCGACCACATCGGTGGTTTCAAAAAGTTTTTGGGCCAGTTCTTCAGAAATTACAACTCCGTTTGTATTCTGTAAGACAGTTTCTGGATTCCCATATACCAAAGGAAAGGAAAATAGTAAAAAATAATCTTGGGTAGCAAACTGAATCTGCGAACTAAAATAGTGATCTCCACCATCGGATAAAAGAAACTTCTCTCCTTCAAACCACTCATTACCAATTACTGTGGCCACCATATGCACTTCAGGGTATTCATTCATCAGGGCATCTGCCAAAGGGCCTTGGGTGGTATCTTCGGTCTCAATTCCGTTTGGGGTATCGAAGTTTTGAAATACCTGTACCAGGTGTTCCCCATGTTCGTGAAACATATCGGTTTTCAGCTCATCTACCACCCAAATAGCAATCACTAAAGTACATGCCAAACCGGTAGACATCCCTATTAGGTTGATCAAAAAGGTTTTTTTGTGCTTTTTAATATTTCGAAAGAACAACAGTAGATTGTATTTGAGCATCACATTTCTTTTATGAGTTACTTTATGTTGCGCACACTTCCCGATCCCGAAAGGTTATTTGTTACCCGTTGTGGGTTTCCTTCGTACTGCAAATTCCCTGAACCAGAAACCCGGGAGGAAAGTGATTCGTTTATGGTCAACTTTACATCCGAGGATCCTGAAAGGGTACACTTGGCATCATCTGTTAAAAATTCATACCCGCTCACATTAGAAGAGCCCGAAGATCTTACTTCAATCTCATCGGAAGAACCTTTTAAACGCACCTTACTGGAACCTGAGGTTCTCACCGAAAGTTTGGTTGCCTCCACCCATAAATCTATTTTCCTTGCCCCGGAGGTACGAATGTGTAATCGGTCATCATCGAGCGTTTTATCACTTACCACCTTTCCGGAACCAGAAAAGCGAAGCGATTCAATATCTGTGATCGGTATGGTAACATATACCTTCTTATTCCTCGATGGTACGAGATTAAAACCTTTTCTTGATTTCACGACCAACATATCACCTTCAACATAGGTCTCTATATTTGCCAGCAGGTTGGCCTCCCCTTCCAATATTAATAGACCTTCTTTGCCATCAACCAGTTTTATTTCATAAAACCCCGATACCGAAATAGCGGAATAGTCTTCCGTTACACGTTCATCTGTGATGATTTCTCCATTTCCCTTAATACGTTTTCTATCCTGAGAGCTCAACGAAAGGGTACAAAACACCATTAAAACACCCACTATTATCTTTTTCATTTGTTTGCTTTTGAAAGGCCTTGGTAGGACCTATTTAATTAATCACTGGTTAATTTCATAATTATTCTTCCCGCAATGCTTCCACCGGATTCGTCACTGCCGCACGGAAACTGCGCCAACTCACCGTTAAAAATGCGATGACCATTGCCGAAAGTCCGGAAAGCCCGAACAGCCACCAACTGATCTCTGTTTTGTAGGCAAAACTTTCGAGCCATTTCTCCATTGCGTACCAGGAAATGGGGACGGCTATTATAAAGGCCAATGCCACCCATTTCAAAAAATCTTTATTGAGCATGGTTAGTATTTCGGATACTTTGGCCCCATTTACCTTGCGAATGCCTATCTCTTTTCGCCTACTTGCCATGGCATGTGTAGCTAATGCAAACAGACCGATACAGGAAAGTAAAATTGCCAGTATTGAGAACCAAGTGATAATAGTATTTACCCGTTGGTATTCATGGTAGTAAACATTCAATTTTTCATCTGCGAAAAAGTGTGTGAGCGCACCTTCGGGCAAAGCACTTTCCCATTTATCTTTTAATAGCTCCAGTACCTGTAGACTGGCTCCTTTTTCTGCTCGTATGGTGAGGTAATCCCAATCTGCAAAATTCTCGACCTTGTAATAAAAATGCGCCAAAGGTTGCATTTCATGTTGCGCACCTTGGTAATTGAAGTCATCTATGACCCCGATCAATCTATACCGCGTTCCATCGTCACGGCCTTCCCTGAGTATTTGCCCTTCTGCTTTTTCAAAACCAAGGCGATTCATAGCCGTGCGGTTCAACACAACGGTATTTTCCAACGAGGCCCTTTCCGAATCAAAACCTTGACCGCTGATAATCGGAATACCCATTGTTTTAAAATAGTGATCCCCTACATAGGATTTTCGCAGGCTTATTACCTCTAAGTTGCTTTCAGTCTCCGGATAAAAAGAATTGTAATTATCATCATAGTCTCCCGGTACGCTACCGGTAAAACCTACAGAGGCAACCAAAGGGCTTGCCTCCAATTCCTTTGAAATACGTTCTAATTGTCGGGACGTTTTATCCAAATCTTTGAACTGCCAATAATCCGTTTGTGCCACCAGTACGTTTTCATTGTCAAACTTGGGGTCTTTCTCCATCATATAATTCGTCTGCTTTCGAATCAATAAAGTTCCGGAGATCAGCACCATTGCAATGACAAATTGAACCACAATAGAAGAGTATTTTGTGCTTGATCGTTTTGTGCCCGATAGGACTTTCCCTTTTAGACTCTCAATGAGCTTTGCACGTGCCCATATAAATGCAGGTACCAAGCCTGAAACAAGCCCTACAATCAACCATATCCCTAGCAGCAAAGGAACCAATATTGAAAGCTTGAAGGTTTTTAATTCCAAGTTGGTCTCAAATACACCATTGAATGAGGGCACCAGTAACAAGGTGGTCAACAGCACCCCAAAAAGCACAGCAACCAAACCAACAAGCAGTGATTCTGTTACAATCTGAATCACCAAATGGCCTTTACTCGCGCCATGCACCTTTTTTATTCCCATCTCCTTGGTTCTTGACCAAGTGTTGGTAATCGTCAAATTAATAAAGTTGACAATGGCAATTCCTAAAATTCCAAAAGCGATAAAAGTGAGAATCAAAATCATCGTTTGATCTGATTCCATTGCAGCATGATACTCGGCAAAGGGTAACAAGTGTAGCTCAGTTTCATTCTCACCCACGGGTAGAAAATTTTCTTTCACCAGACGTTGCAACTTACTCTGTATGTCTGCCACTAACGTACCGGGGCGTAATACCACATAGGTATTCGAGAAGGTATTGTACCAATCATGTACATCCTTCACCCAGGGCGATATGGTCTGCCCCGTTTCGTAAGAGGTAACAATATCAAACTGTACCGAAGAATTCTCAGGAATGGCAACAACACCTTTAACCGTTAAAAAGGTATCTTCGAACCCCACTTGAAACTGCTTTCCCAAAGCATTGGTATCTCCAAAGTATTTCTTTGCAAACGACGTGCTGATCACCGCATCAAACTTGGTATTCAGGATATCCTGGGAGGAACCTTCTGTAAAGGGAAATGTAAAGACGGAAAAGAAACCGGTATCAACATACAATACATTTTCTTGAAAAGCGACATCTCCATGGCTTAAACGGTACCCGTCCCAGTCAAAAATCCTGGTACCATTTTCTACCTCCGGTACATCTTTTAAAAGTTCAGGGAGGACCAAACCTTTAGTCGTATCGCCATCACCGTCTGGGTAACGTTCCTGCACTTTATAGATGTTTGCCAGATTCTCATTAAACCGATTATACGTAAAATCATTATATACGTACAAAGCCAATACGAGGAAGGCTGCGATACCGATTCCGAGTCCAACTGTATTTATCAGAAAAGTGCCGGTATTATTGCGGATGTTCCTTAAGAACAATTTCAGATTGTGTCTAAACATAATCGTTTCTTTTATGATGTTATTGATTCCGTAATGCTTCTACAGGGTTTGCCACGGCGGCCTTCAAACTTTGCCAGCTAACGGTCAGGATGGCAACAAATAGGGCAATGAAACCCGATAGGACAAATACCCACCAATTCATGGTTGTCTTGTATGCAAAGCCTTCCAACCATTCACTCATCAGGTACCTGGTAATGGGAACGGCGATCACGAAGGCAATGCCAACCCATTTAATGAAATCTTTGTTCAATAATGTCACCACCTGCAACACTGTAGCTCCATTTACCTTGCGTACCCCTATTTCTTTTTGTCTTTGGATACAGGTGTACGAGGTGAGTCCAAATAGTCCTAACGAAGCAATAATTATCGCCAGTATTGTAAAAAATTGAAATGCCGATCCAAAAGCGCGGTCTTCTTTATATTGTGCTTCGAACTTCTGATCCAAGAAAGTATAGTTAAAGGTGCTTTGTGGAAAAACATCGCCCCAAGTTTTTCGAATATCTGCAAGTGCACCGGTCAATGCGTTCCCAGCAAGTGCTTGTTCATTTAACTTTACCAATACATTGTAGTTGGTGTTTTTATGTAGCACCACCATAGGTGTTATTTGATTCTTGAGCCCAAAATGATGGTAGTTTTCAATTACACCTTGTACACTCCATTCTTCTCCAAAAAATTTAACTGTTTTTCCGATGACTTCGTCCAGATTAGAGAAGCCCATAACGGTAGCCATTTTCTGATTGATAATGATTTTATCACTGCTGCCAGATCGGGTTGGCAAAAAGTCGCTCCCTGCAATGATATCGATGCCGACTACATCAAAATAGCCTTCATTTGCCGCATAGTTGTAATAAATCATTTGTTCTTCTGTTGTACCATCGGGGTAGGTAATCCCAACAAATGACCCTAAATTATCATAACTATCGCCCGGATAGGTTTGGGAGCCCACCACCTCGGTGACAAAGGAATACTTTTTCAATTCTGACCTTAAAGCTGAAAAATTAGTCGCTCTGAGCGAATCAACTCCTTGATCCACGATTTCACCTTGTAAACTAATCACCTTGGTCAGATCTACCCCAGATGATTTATTTCGTAAAAAATTCAATTGCTTGCTAACGATCAGCGTTCCCGAAATAAGTATAATGGTAGCCACAAATTGTGTCATTACGAGTCCTTTGCGGATACCGACTCCCACTGGGGATTTTTTAATTTCTCCCTTAAGAGCGGCAGACGGGGCATACCCGCTAAGCAAGAAAGCAGGATATAATGCGGCCAATGCCATCCCTAGAAACACAATACCCAACACACCAAATACAAAGGGATCTTTCAAAAATTCG
>CALIIC010000048.1 GCA_938020445.1 uncultured Flavobacteriaceae bacterium
AACAAAACTCACTAACGTATATAAAGTAGTGCTCCCTATTGGCAGTACCTTCCATACATGCTAGTTTCAACCATTAAAAAATGAAAAACGAACTATTAAGACGTATTATATCGACAATAAAGTATCGCTTTGAAAAATCAATAGTTACAGGCACTCTTGCTCTAAGTGATTTTAGTTTCGGCAATAATACTTTAATTGCTGCATTAGGTGTTTTATTTTTCTCATGTTCAACAAAAGCGCAAACCAATACACCATCCTATGAAGAACGTATTGATTCAATTGCAAGAATGGCTCAGGATTATGCTGGTTTTAACGGAACGGTTCTAGTTGGAAATGACACCGGGATAGTTTATCAAAAATCTTTTGGCTTTGGAGGTAAGGACAAAAATGTTGTTCTCACACCCGAATACCGTTTCAGTCCAGGTTCTATCGATAAAGAGTTCACCACGGTCGCAATAATGTTATTAAAGCAACAAGGACATATTAGTTATGATGATACACTTTCAAAATACCTTCCTGATTTGCCCAATTGGACAAAGCAAGTTCAGATTAAACATATTTTGACCCACACAAGTGGTTTGCCTGATATCAGGTATGATAGGAACCTCACGACAGAAGACGCTATTCAACAGTTAATGAGTATTGAGGACTTGGATTATGAACCGGGTAAAGATTTTGGCTATGGCAACCTTCATTCTGTATTGCGTACTATGGTAATAGAGAAAGTAAGTGGTCAGTCTCAAGATATATTCATTAAGGAAAATATTTTTATTCCCGCGGGTATGGAACAGGCTTTTAGCAGGACAACCCTAGACATGAATCAGCCCTTAGTGGCATATGGCTCACTCCCAATGTCAGTTGCGGGAATTGATATGTACCTTACTGCTCAGGATTTATATCGTTGGGAACAAGCCCTATGGAATGGCAAAATTGTTGACCTTAAATTATTAAAAGAAGCCTTAGCACCCCATGTATTGAGTGGTGAACCTAATCGAGCTATTTTTGATTTCGGGTATTATACAACAGATAATAATGGAGAGTTGCTTGAACTTTCTCATGATGGTACCCACCCGAGTCATTATACCCTTCAATCATTCAACTTCGTCACAAAAACAACTATTATTTTGCTGTCTAGTGATGGGAATAAAGCAACCTTATCCTTAATATTTAAAGCTATTAAAAAACTTGCTGAAAACCCGGTAATTGAAATTCCAGACTCATGGTGGCTTAATAAAGAGGCAAAATTATACGGTTACCCAGCTACTATCAAAACATATAAATCTATGATAAATAATGGAGATAAGGTAAAACCCAAAGAGTCCCTACTTAATGGAATGGGTTATTCTTTGCGTGATAAGACTACCATTAAAGATGCCCTTTTGCTATTAAAGTTAAATTTAGAATTGTACCCTAATTCTGCAAATACACATGATAGTTATGCTGATATTCTCATCAAAGCAGGCAAATATCATGAAGCTAAGTCAATTGCTGAATCTGGATTGAAATTAGCAAAGCAAAGTGGAAACAATTTTCTTATTCGTTCTCTGAGCTCTTATTTAGAAAAAATTGATGCAGCATTTCACAAGAGTGGTAAATCTAAAGCAGCATCTTATACCATTGCTTATGCCACAAATGCCTCAAGCGAATCAAGCAAACGGGAAATTTATCTAACGAATATTGAAGATACATCAAAAGTAAAAATTACAAATCCACCTAAAAGTGGTGGCGGTTATTTAGCATGGTCTCATGACGGAAAACGCATCGCTTTTTATGCAAAATATGATAACAAGAAGACATGGTCTATTCATACGGTAAACACTGATGGAACAAATTGGAAGCGATTAACCCATGCAGATGGTAAATGGGATAGTTCTCCTACATGGTCACCTGATGGAAAAAAAATTGTTTTTGCAAGATATTATAAAGATTCGACAGGGCTCGTGAACGACGAGATATGGAGCATGAATTCAGATGGCAGCGAACAGACTCAAATAAAACCGCTAAGTGGCGGTGGTCCTTGTTTTACACCTGATGGTAGAATCGTCTTTTACGTTGAGTCCAAAGATGAAAAAAGTGAGATAAGTATCGCAAATATGGATGGCAGCAACCTGGTTCAATTAACCAATAACGATGCGGAAGATTGGCACCCTGAGGTATCACCCGATGGTAAGGAAATTGCTTTTGTGTCTAAAAGAGATGGCAATCAAGAAATTTACAGCATGCATATTAACGGGTCTAATCAAAAACGATTAACCACTAGCGAAGTTGATGATTCGCATCCATCCTGGTCTCCCGATGGCTCCCAACTAATCTTTCAATCAAAAACAGCTGGATATTGGAGTACTTATATGATGAATAAAGATGGCTCCTCAGTAAGAAAGGTAATAGATAATGGTTCATCAGCTGTATGGTTAAAACAGTAAAAATAGCGTTTTGCACACCATTGAAATACGAACAAAACAATTAGAATGCAGGCAAAAATAACGTATCGTTTTTCGGCTAAATTGTGGAAAGACAAAGGAAAAGGTGGATGGGTTTTTGTTTCACTACCAAAGGATATTTCAAAAGAAATTAAAGAAACGCTGGGTTGGCAAGAAGAAGGTTGGGGGCGAATGAAGGTAATCGCGAGTATTCAAAAGGTTGAATGGGACACTGCTATTTGGTTTGACAAAAAACAAGGCATCTATTTACTTCCGATAAAAGCGGAGATTCGAAATAGTAACAAGCTGACGTTAGACCAATTTATCGAGGTAAGTATTTCAATTTAAATAGCTTAATGAGTTCAATTTTAAAACAATACAATTAGTTGCATTCTCTACAGACAGAACAAATGAACAATAATAAAAGAATAATATTAGCAATAACTGTTGGCTTCTTGATGGTAGGCTGCCTTCAAAAAACCAATTCTAGTGCTAAAAAATCTACGACTGTAAAGAATCTACCTTCAGCTACGGAAAATAAACCCAAAATAAGTTTCACCTTTGATGACGGCATCACAACCGATTTGGGAACGTACAAGTTCAAAGATTGGAACAATATGATTCTAAACGCTTTAACAGATGCAGAAATAACTTCCACTTTTTTTGTTACTGGTTCTAATAAATTAGATACAAAAGGAAGGTACTTACTCGAAAGCTGGTCAACCGAAGGGCATTCCATTGCCAACCACACCTTTACGCACCCTTATTTTAATAGCGCTAAACTAACGGTCAACGATTTTGAACGTGAATTGCTGCAAACAGACTCCATCATCTCCACCTATAAAACTTTCACAAAACGTTTCAGGTTCCCCTATTTAAAGGAAGGAAACACGGAAGAGAAAATCTCCGGCTTTCGCAAAGCGCTTCAAAAACACAAATATAAAAATGGGTACGTTACGATTGATGCCTCCGATTGGTATGTAAATTCAGAATTGATCAAGTGTCTACAGAAAGAAGGTCGTAAGAGCCATAAAATCGAAAAATACAAATCATTTTACCTAGCGCACATAATAGAGCGAGCCAACTATTATGAAAAACTTGGTTTTGAACTCACTGGTCGCCATATAAACCATTCCTTACTATTACATCACAACCTTACCAGCGCACTGTTTTTAAAAGATTTGATCCAAGAATTTAAAGCACAAGGCTGGGAGCTAGTTAATTCCCAAGAGGCCTTTAAAGATGACATATACGAGCGACTGCCCAACAATAATCCGGCAGGGGAAAGTATAGTTTGGGCCCTTGCAAAAGAAACCGGAAAGTATGATTCGATTTTAAGATATCCCGCTGAGGATAGCAAGTATGAAAAACCGAAAATGAAACAACTTGGACTTTAATTTTTGATTTTACAATATGCGTACTGATAGTCAGAAAAATATAATTTCTATTTTATTTCTAGCCATATTCCTTTTGGTCAGGGTAGGAAGTATGCATACTTTTTCCCATTTTTCCGGTGAAGATGACCCTAACTGCGAGCTTTGTGAAATCATAGTTTCAGGGCATCAGACGATCCCTTTACTGGGCAATACAATCGGTAGATTTGAATGCAAAAACCTTGTCTTCCTTTCCAAGAACTTGTCGATTTTTGATTATCGATCCCCACTACATCGTATTGCAACGCCGGTCTGTTTTCATAATAAACCTCCGCCCGCCACTCTGGCCGGTTGATTTTTTTGATGTTTTTGGGAAGAACCCAACACTATTTTTGGGCGTTCCATGCATCATAACGGCATCTTTCGCATACGGTAATTTAAAGACCAAAGCCCTCTCAATTCGTCCGAAGGGACGGTAACACTACGGGGCAGCATTCGTTGCGCGTTCCTCTCAAAAAAGACACCCGTAATTCAGCTTGAACAAACTACAAGTGGTGTGCTTGGAAAGCATTTGCGCACCCTTGCCTTACACCCATCATAAACGATACAAGTAACATTTACAATGAAAATACATACAAGTTTCCTTTTTCTACTAGGAACCCTCGGCACCTATGCCCAACAAGACACAAGTGCAAGTTTTCCGCCTCCAGAGCATCCAATTGAAGTGCAAATTTCAAAAGCGACAAGCGATATTAAAATTGATGGAAAATTAGATGAGACAGATTGGGAGAAAGCCGAGCGAATCACCGACTTTTTCAGAAGAGAGCCTAGACAAGGCGGCACCCTAAAATACAAAACAGAAGTTCGTATATTATATGATGAAAAGAATATTTATGTAGGTGCTTTTTGTTCCGATTCCGTTGGTATTCAAGGAGTACGGGTTCAAGATCTTCGAAGGGATTTTCGATGGGGAAGAAATGATCTTTTTGGGATAGCACTCGACCCCCAGAACTTAAAACAATATGCCCAAGGCTTCCAGACGACTCCCTTTGGGAATCAACGCGATTTTCAAAATTTCAACGGGAACAACTACGACAATAGCTGGAACACACTTTGGAGCGTTAGAACACAACGAACAGATAACGGCTATTCGGTAGAAATGGCCATCCCTTTTAAATCGTTACGCTACAATCTTCCTGAATCGGGCAATTCGATCGAACTTGGTTTTACCCTGGTCCGTTATGCAAGAAGAGATATAGAAGTATCGTCGTTTCCTGCCGTACCACAGTCCTTTACTCCCTACCGAATGACCTATGCCGCCAAACTCACTGGTATCGAAGCCCCGCCACCCTCAACGAATATCAGGTTAGAACCGTACGCGCTTTACCAATACAACGCTACTAAAGAAGATACTATTCAAATCGATAAATTGAACGAGCCAAAAGTAGGTTTTGATGCCAAGTGGGCGCTAAACTCAAAAACAGTTCTGGATTTGACGGTAAACACTGATTTTGCGCAAGCAGATGTAGACCTCGCCGTGAATAACTTGGAACGCTTTAACATCTTCTTTCCCGAAAGACGGCAGTTTTTTTTAGAAAATTCAGGAATTTGGGCAGGGGGAGCACAAAAGTCTATCCGGCCTTTTTTTAGCAGACGCATTGGCATACAAGGAGATTTCAATGCCACCTCGGCGCCCATAGATGTCGGTGCCCGCTTCACACAACGCACCGAAAAGAAAGCCTTGGCCGGCCTTTTTGTGCGTCAACGTGAGACCGAAAATGCGGCCGGGGCGAATTTTGGTGTGTTGCGATACCAGAAAAACTACGGAGCTGAAAGCAATATTGGCTTCATGGTCACACACAGGTTGGATGACCGCTATTCGGAACTCAGCTTAGCCAGTAACAATAACACGACCATTTCCTTGGACGGACAAATGCGACCAACCAGTCAATGGGACATCCAATATCTATTGTCAAGCTCAATTGACGAGCTTTCTGGAAACACGGGGTATGCAGGGAGGCTTTTTGCTCGAAACGATACTAATAAATATTATTTTCGATGGTTAACGGAATATACGGATGCGAATTATAGCCCTAAGATGGGATTCGTAAGACAGACCAATGTCATACGGCACAACCCTGGAGGCTACTTTATTTGGCGCCCCAAAAAGTTCAGTTGGATACGACGCTGGGACCCTGGAATGTTTGTAAATTACAATCATGATGCTACTAACCCCGATAGTTTTCAGCAAGCTAGCCTATATATCTTTCCTGTATATACCTTTTTTAAAGACAATAGCTTTTTAGAAATTTCTACAAGTCCTACGTGGCAAAACATCAATTTTTCCTTTGCCCCGCTCGGTCTTGAAATTGAAGAGGGCAGGTATTTTTATAACAGGTACCTGGTACGATATAATACGGATCGCTCCAAAAAATGGTCTGGTGATATGGGTGCTGATTTTGGTCGTTTTTACAATGGTAACAGAACAACTATCAATGCCGCCGCGCGGTTTGCTCCCATTCCGCATGCGACCCTTTCGCTGAATTATGAACACAATGCCATTAAAGAGGTGGGGGTTTTACGGGAAAATTTAAGTACTAACTTGTACACCGGGAATCTGCGTCTTGCGCTGAATCCAAGGGTTCAGCTTTCCACTTTTTATCAGTACAATAGTTTTAATGAACAGGGCCGATGGAACGTACGTTTTAGTTGGGAATATAAGCCGTTGTCATTCATTTACCTCGTTTTCAACGACACCCAGATAGATGCTTTTGACCCGGTACAACAGAACAACCAGTTTATTAGTAAGATTACATTTTTAAAACAATTTTAAAATCAAGAATAAGGTATCGCTGGAATGCCCTCGATATACATTCAATACCCCAAAAGTGTCGATTATGAAAAATATTAGTTTTAGCTTATTGCTTGCCTTTATCATAGGTTCGGGTTTTACCAAAGCGCAGGCAGTAGACTCCTTAGAGGTAAACATTCACTTTTATCAAAAAATCAAGATGACCGACGGAACCAGTTTGTCATCCAATATCTATATGCCCCCTGATTCAAGTAAAAAGTACCCCGCCGTGCTTGTCATTACACCCTATGTTTCGGACGAAAATCATTCGAAAGGGCTCTTTTTCGCAAGAAATGGATATGTTTTTGTTACGGTAGATTCAAGAGGGAGAGGGAATTCTGACGGTGATTTTGTTCCTTTTGAAAATGATGGTAAAGACGGGTATGATATTATCAACTGGATTTCAAAACAAGCTTGGTGCAATGGGAATATTGGGATGCTCGGAGGGTCTTACAGGGGAATGGCCCAATGGCTTACTTTAAAGCATTTCCCCAAGAACTTGAAAACGATTGTTCCCATTGCCTCGGTAGGGCCCGGAAGGGATTACCCCAAATACAACAACATCTTTTCGGCCTACTCCCTGCGCTGGCTGCTGTTTACAAGCGGTAAAACATACAATGGTAATTTGTTCGCCGAGGATTTTTGGAAGGTGAAAAGAGAGAAATTATACCGAAAAGGAATCCCCTTTTCCAAATACGACAGTGTAGTGGGTACAACAAATACCGTTTTTCAAAAGTGGCTCGAACATCCCGGTTTTGATGACTATTGGAAAAAATTCTATTTGACCCCAACAGAAAATCAAAGAATAAACATCCCGATTCTATCGATTACAGGACATTTTGACGGAGACCAAACGGGTACCCTACTCTATTATAATGATCATATGCGCTATGGCAATCCTATTTCGAAGAAAAACCATTACCTATTAATAGGTCCATGGAGCCATGGCGGAACACGAAACCCAAAAAGCAAACTTGGGGGGCTTGCGTTCGGGGAAAACGCAGTACTCAACATGAACCAATTGTATCTAGACTGGTTTAACTGGACATTAAGGCAGAGAGAGAAACCTACACAGCTAAAAAATCGCTTGATGTATTATGAAATGGGAAGCAATCTATGGAAACATGCTACAGACATCGATTCAATTTCAAATGGCGAAAAGGTGCTGTACCTCAGTTCTCCGCATTCAAGTGCCAAAGGTGTTCTCTTTTCCGGAGATTTAACAAACGAACCCTCGGAAGGTGATTTGGCGCCCGATGCGATTCTATACGATCCTTCGTCAAAAGAAGGAATCAATAACCCAAGTTATATGCACAGCAGCAATGATCACTATGCAAGTCAGCGCTATATGAGCAATACCAACATCTTGGTATATGATTCTGCTCCATTTGAAGAAAACACTACCGTGAACGGTAAAATTAAATTAGAAGTCCATATCTCGATGAATGTTGAGGATACGGATATGAAGTTTACGGCATATGAAATAACAAGAGATGATAAATCTATTTTTCTACAAGAGGATTTTTTAAGGGCCAGGTATAGGAATAGCTTAGAAAAAGCCGAAAAAGTTATAAAAGGTAAAATTCTTAAATATACCCTTGAAGGCAGAAATATGTTCAGCAGGGTCCTTCAAAAAGGAAGCAAGATCAGACTGGTATTTTCAGCAATTGATTCTCCCAGTTACCAGAAAAACTACAACTATTGGGAGGATTCCTCCCATCAATCAAGTGCCCATTCACAGAAAGCACAGCTAAGACTATATCATAACACAAGCTATCCAAGTAAGATTATTTTGCCAATCTATACAGAAGCGGATGGCACTAACTAGCACGCTTTAAATGAACTATAAAACATGAATAAAAAATGATAAAAATTCGTGAAGCAACAAAAAAAGATATTGACACCTTGTTTCGGCTGATTTTAGGAATCGCAAAATATCATCATCAAGAAAAGTACGTACGTACGAATGGCGAAGAACTACTGCGTTCGGGTTTTGGTGATAACCCGAAATTTGGTGCCCTGTTGGCCGAAATCGATGATGAAATTGTTGGTTACCTTTCCTATACGTGGAACTATTCTATATGGAATGGCTATGTTTATATGAACCTCGATGATCTATTTGTCACAAGTGGATATAGAGGGCATAAAGTGGGCTTTTACTTAATGCGGCATGCGCAAGGTTTTTGTAAGGATAAAGGCATTTATTTGATCCGTTGGGAAGTAGAAAAAGAGAATAAAAAAGCCATTGTATTCTACGAGAAACTAGGTGCAACAATGGCCGAGAAAGGTATTTTTCGCTGGAAGCTGTAAGGCAGCATTTGAAAACCGACAGGCATTTTTGCATCCTGAACCAAACATCTTTGAAAAACCTATTGTAGTATATTTAGCTAATTGTTTCAGCCAATTAATACAGCGATACCAGGTTTTATTTATGGAATAAAACTAAGGTCATACGTATAGCCTGAGCGAAGTCAAAGAGAGTCCCAGCCGGTTACGTAATGAACTAGAAACCTTAACAATACTGTTGAGTATCTAGGTTTTTGGCTGTTTACAGTTTGATTTAGACACCAATCCCATTGTATGCCCCTCTCCTGCCCTAAAACTAAAAATGATATTGGTAAAATATAACGCAAACCCTTTTATCTGGCGAGCGCATTTTGGTACCTTCATAGATATTAAAACTTTTTGAAGGTAAATCGAATAGCTGAAACCAATAATGGGGTTATGACATGAAAAAAATAGCGCTACTTAATGTTTTTATAGGTGATTTTCCATGGTTTTTTGATTATTTCATCAAATCCTGTTCTTATAACCCAACCATCGATTTTTATGTTTTTTGTAATAAAACTTATGATAAGACAATACCTGAGAACGTCTCGTTCGTGTATTTGACATTGGAACAATTTAATGTACTTGCATCTTCAAAACTCGGATTAGAGGTTTCCATAAAAAACGCATACAAACTATGCGATTTTAAACCTGCGTACGGGGTTATTTTTTCTGAATACCTCGCTAAATACGATTTTTGGGGAATTTGCGACATCGATGTTGTTTTTGGGCGTATTAGAGAATTCATGACCGAAATAGTGTTATCGGAACATGATGTAATTTCCGTAAGAAATGATTTTCCCACGGGCTATTTTATGTTATTCAAGAACGAGAGAAGAATTAATCATCTTTTCACTAAGAGCAAGGACTATAAAATGATATTTAGCAGCCCAAAACATTTTTGTTTTGATGAATGCAACTTTAAACATAACGCTGTTTCTGCCGGTTACAATATTCTTGAAATTCCATGTGAAATAGAAAGTATGCATCATGTTCTTGTCAAGGAACAAAACAATATTCGGGTCTTTTGGGATTTTTTGATTGTCGAAGGGCATCCAGGAAATTTAAAATGGGATGAAGGGCAATTGATTTATAAGAAAAAATACGAAGTGCTTCTATACCATCTAAAGTTCTTTAAGTCGAATGTAAACGTCCGAAAAAAACGACCAAATGTACTATCCAAAAAATTTAAAATCCACAAATATCATATACAAAGTCAATCGGTCAATATATTTAAGATATTTTGGTGTTATTTTGAATATGAGATAATGATTCCGTTTTTTCATCGTCTTTGGCAACGGATAAACTATTTTCTTGCCTTAAAACTGCACCCTGTTACACCGCCCGTAACATCCCAAGAAATTATTTTTTCCGACGGTAATGTATTCCTAAAAAAACATGGAGAAAAACTATTTGTTCTTGCATTTAATAAAGGTTTTAAAGACCAACAACTTTGTGTTCCCTCTTATTTTGAAAAACAAGTATTCTATAGTAAAGAAAAACAGTATACACGATATATTATTTCTGAAGATACAGAACATAGTATCACTTTTGAGACGGTTAATGATATTGGTATTGTCTTTAAATTCAAACTAAAAAGTATGTGATTTAATCTAAAAAAAATCAAATTATTGCTTAGTGGAATTAGAGAAAATTCATCAGCACACTATAGCATAAGAAAAAACTATAATAAAAAGTTAACTTATAGTATTTATTAAGCATGTATTTGCTTACAGGATTATTTTTTTTTACCTTCTACCAACTGTAAAATTCATTACCATGAAAAAAAAGAAGAATATTCTTAAGTTGAACAAAAAAGTAGTCTCCCAATTAACTGAAACCAAAATTAAAGGTGGAAACGGTAACCCGCCATCGGCGGGTGGTAGTTGTTTTGTTAATTGTGGTGGGTCTACGCCCTGCTACCCGACCCAATCAGAACCTATTTTTTGTTATGCCTCTAACCCAGCTTATTGTTAACTAAAACAAAGTTAGAGAAGACGTACTAGCTTGAATTAGGTGCAAATTTAAACCCCAGCCCGATTATTACAGAACAAAAAACCCTGACGGTATCGTCAGGGTTTTCTCTTTATTTATTTTAAACCGCACCGATTATCTTTAAGAAGTATTACATATACCCGTAAAAAAATCTAGCGCCTCATTTTCGCTTTCAGCATTTCGGCGGCTTGGGTATAACCGCCCTTCGCACCATCTATAAAATGAATGTGCTTGTTTTTTCTATCTTCTACATAACAGCTCATTACCGAAGCATCTGTAATATGAACACCGTACACCACGTCGCCCTTGTGTTCGAGGGTATCTAAAAACGACCTATAACTGTTTAGTTGCTCTTCCGTTCCCGAAACAATCGTATTGATCATACCGTCTATCATGATCGTATCCGATAATTCTTTGATCTGTTCAAGGTAGGATCTTCCCTCTTTAGAATACTTTAAGTAAAATCTCCCCAAAGTAGTAATCAGCCATGCCCGTATAAGATAGCGGTAACTGTAGCGACCAATAGCAGCAAACATTTCCCGCTTAATTTTGTTCAAAGTAGTATCTAACCGAAGATTCGCGATCGATATGGGGATACGCTCCTCCAAATTCCCGAACACCTCTGCTAATTTAGAAAGCACATCGGTATAGACCGATCGCTGCCTGATTTCATCGGAACAATATACCAATAAGCACATAATGCTTTCATTTGATGCAGGGGGTGCAATGGTGTCCCATCTGCATTCCATACCCGTTAAGTTTGCAATATTTGGAAGGTCGGGCTTCGCATTCGCAGCACCAACATCATTTGACTTCTTCACCAAACCTTCGGCATATTTCAATCCTGTACCCAGCACTATAGGTATGATCAAAGATGAATTCAATTTCACTTTCGCTACTTTTAACCCAAACCCGTCTTCATAGACTTGTTCAATCGGGATAAGTCCTATAACAAGTTCCAAAGACCATTGGGACTGCACATGACGTTTATGGATTTCCATAACCCGCAACAGTTGATACTCCAACACACTGGGAATTAAAAAAGTAGCGCCATCTCCTCCAAAAAAATAGGGTATTTGAATATTCGACCCACTTTCCTTCAAACTATTCAAAACCGCTACAATACTGCCAGTAGCTGCTAAATTCACCTCATTATGTAGGTTTTTTGAAACGGCCAAGGTCGAATTTTTAACATCGGCCACTAATACAGACCAATCTTTTGGCAGGGGATCAAAGTGTTTTTCATCGTCATACAGTATACCCAAAGGCACATCAAGTGCGGCCTTATTCGCATAAAAAGTATCTGAATCGTTCATCCTATAAATTATTTGTACCCCATTAGCAAAATACGATAATCCCGTATAAGTATATTCAATTCTATAAACATTACATGCAAATAGATTTATTTTCCGTTACCCTTTTGGAGTTCTAATGTGATTTCTCTTTGGTCTTGTTTTGGATTTAGTTACCATGTTCAATACAGGGAACGGTTTCAAGACCAAATTTCTTGATGTAGATCAAAGCAATACATAAAAGGATGATTTAATTTTAGCAAAGCTTAATTTTGAAGATAATTGCCTTTCCCTTTGCCGGAGGAAATAAGTATTCTTTTAATTTTTTAAAAAAATACATTGCCCCGTATAACATAGAACTGATTGTTTTGGAATACCCAGGACGAGGGGTACGCATGAAGGAGTCCTTACTCGAAAGTATAGACGCAGTGTTAGAAGATGCTTTTGAAAACCTAAAAAAGGAAATTGACGCCGATGACTATCTTATTTACGGTCATAGTATGGGCGCACTTATAGGGTTGTTGGTTTGTGACAAACTAAAGGGCGCTTCCTTTAAAATGCCTAAAAGACTTTTGACTACAGGCCGTCCCTTGCCCCATCGCAGGAAAAGAGAAAAGACATTTCATTTAGGGAACGAGGCATTTTATGGCAAAATAGCTGCTTTGGGGGGAATCCCGGAGCAACTGTTACAAGAACCTGCCTTGATGGATTTTTATGCGCCCATTTTAAAAGCAGATTTCAAAGCAGTAGAAGAATACACACCTCTTGAAACTTTAGATATAGGCATCCCCATTTCCGTATTATACGGAGACGAAGAATTAGAGAAATTAAAAGAAAATACGCTGGTAGGAGCACAAGAAGAAATAACCCAGGAAACGGTGTTAAAAAAATGGGAAGCACAGACTTCAAAAGTAGTGTCAATACGAATGTTAAAAGGGAATCATTTTTTCATTTACGATCATGAACAGTACATTGCAGAACATATTATTCAAGGATTTAGTTGACAAGCCTGCGTTTTCTATTCCCGAAAATAGACCCTTATTTTTATGGAGCAATATGGAACATCGGTTTTCGTCGAACGATTGGAACACTTATTTTAAGCTTCTTCCCGAAAAGTTCCAGGCAGAAATTTGCAAATACATCAAATGGGAGGATCGCCAAAATTGCCTCATTGGAAAACTTTTGATCTATTCTGGGTACCTTCTAAAGACAAGTACCCCATTAAACTATGATCAATTGCAAAGGGAATTATACGGAAAACCCTTTATCGCAGATACCCCTATTCAATTTAATATCTCACATAGCGACCATTGCGTCGCCGGAATCTTTGACACTTTCTTGGTAGGGATCGACGTGGAGAAAGTTCGAGATCTTCCCTTACAAGATTTTCTTAATATTTTCACACCTGAAGAGCAACAGGATATTGATCGGTACGGGAAAACTGCTTTCTTTCGGTATTGGACACGTAAAGAGGCGATTTCGAAGGCCGTTGGAAAAGGGATGGGAATTTCTTATAATACCATTGATGCTAAAATTGATCGCTTACAGTTCGAAGACCATCAATGGCATACAACTAGTTTTGAAAAAGAAGGATATGTTTGTTCCTATTCGCTTGAAACGACCGCAGAACCTTACTTTTTGGAGTTACTGTTCAACTAAAGCCTTCTCAAAAGACCCATTTTTTTGTATCTACCAAAAGAAAGGGGCAACCCAAATCCCTGTTGTTTGATGCAGATACTTTTTTTTGGTACTATGTGCTATAGGCCGGTGTATCAGTATCTACTTTTTTAAATTGGGGGTTAATAGCATCCAAGGTTCGCTTCTTCGACTTTTATAACCTCCATTTCTTCTACAACCTTATCGAAAAGTATCCTAATCGTACGTAAAATCACCTCATTGGTTTCATACCAACGACCAAGGGAAAGCTCCTATTTTCAAAATTTGGCTTTATCGATACCAAATCTGCGAATGACCCAGTTGTTACAATCTGATGATTATTCAACAAAGAGACATTCTTAGAATACAAAAAGCAACGGGTGAAAACACCTCATTCCTATATTTTTTTAATACCCTCCTTTCAGCTACGGGATACTTTGATTGTTAAAACATCGTTGTCCATTTTATCCAGCAAGCGCTAGGGTCCTTCCTTTTCGGCCATACCTTACTTCCAAGGATGTTCATGACTCAAAAAAAGTTGAAATACATTTCTTTTACTAAATTGTGGTAAGTTCAGGAAAAACAAGGGCTCCCAACTTCATTTCGGGCTCTTTTATTAATTTTTCCAGGATCCAAACGAACTCCTTGCCTATCTCACTTACCGCTTCTTTTTCAAACAGTCCCTGTCTGTATTCAAACCAAACGGTTGCATGCTTTTTACTAAACTTTAAAATCATTGAAACATGGAAGGGCGAACTTGCCGTTTCAAAGTGGGCTTCTTCAAATTCTTTTTCATGGGGTACTCTTTCCCTTACGTCTTGCACAACATTCAAAGCCCCGGTCAACAAACATTCCAAAGGGGTATCTAAATCTTCCATAATCTTCTCCAGTGGATAAAATTTATGGTCCAAGCCTTCTAGGAAAACCTGTTGGCATTGTTTAATAAGCTGGATAAAATTTTGATCTTTCAGAAGGTTTATCTTTAGAAAGATAGCCCCTGTGAACCATGTAAGCATTTCTGAAAATTCAGATCGATCTCCGGTATCAACAGGAGTTCGTATGGTTACTTCCCTCAGTTTAGATTGTCTTCCCAAGAACAATGCGTATGCAGCTAAAATAACCAGATAAAGGTTAGTGCCCGTTTTACGTACGGTATGCTGAAGACCCTCTACGATTTCAGTTGGAAGCGCAAAACGATACGCACGGCCCTTATGGTGTTCCATAGAAAATACCGTCCCATAAAAATGGTCAATGGTCAACGTTTCAGGAATGGGTTTGAAGGTCTCTAACTCCATGCTTAATTGCTCCCGGTACGACCTTGTTTGTTCAGGTGTATTGGTAAGAGTGGGAAATCCATAATTTGGTACTTGGTACTTTTTCCCGAACATTTCTTCGAAATGGGAACTGTGAAATTCTTTTTGTCGAGATTGATGGTGTTCATTATAAAAAGCAGCATAATCCCTAGGGTGATAGTCCGCATTGGCATGCTCTAAAATAGTAGCTGTTGCTGCCTTTTCATATAGCTGCATGAATTCTGTTTGAATCATTTGGGCACTTCTCGCTTCGGTAATCATATGGTCTAAAACAAAAACCAAATGAAATTTAGTAGTGGCCAATTGAATTAAACGTACCCGATATAGAGGTTCGTTTTCCAGATCAAAAGGGTTGCTTATCGCCTCGTCTATTATTGCTTTCTTTTTTAATGTTTGTTCCGTCTCTTTTCTCAAGTCGGTATAGGCATATTGCAATTTCAGAATACCGGGGTCATATACTTTCTGCGTAATCTGGCCATTGGTTATGCCAAACAAGGTTCTAAGGGATTCGTGTTTTGATTCAAGGGCAACAATGACCTTTTTGATCACATCGGGTTCAACATTTTCCAGTACACTTGAATCGGATAAATTTGCTGGAAGGCGCCTGCCCATTTTAAACATAAGAAACTCCCTTTTTTGATTATGTAGGGTGTCAAAAATGGTGTCAGGCCCTAAGGGATTGGCCTTTTCAAGCGGTTCAGTACTTTTTTTTGTATTCTTTAGTACTTCATCTCGTTGCATAAGGTCAAGAATACTGGCCTTATTTTCCCGTATATTCTTAATCAGCACTTTTGACGGTTTCGCACCCTTCGGGGCTTTTACCCTTAGGATCCCATTTTCAACCCTTATAAGAAGTCCTTCTTGCTTTGCTGTTTTTAGTATTTGAATAGTCTTCATTAAATCCATGTGCGTCCCTTTTATAGATATTAGATATGTATGTCTTCAAACTCATCTTCGTTTGGTACGGAAACCTGATCGATTACTTCAAGGTAAGCCGCCAGATCATGAACAGTTGTAAATTGGAAGATAGACCGTACGGAAAGATGAATTTCCAATTCCTTCTTTATATGGTGCACAACGCTAACGGCCAGCATGGAATGTCCACCCAATTCAAAGAAATTGTCATGAATCCCTACCCTCTCTACTTGCAAGAGTTTGGCCCAGAGATCTACCAATTTTTGTTCCAAGATGGTGTCGGGACTCTTGTACTGTGTGGTCAATAGTTGTAGTGCATTGGAGTCTGAAAGCGCTTTTTTGTCGACCTTTCCGTTTGCTGTCATTGGAATGACCGGAATGGGGAAATACTTCGTGGGTACCATATAATCGGGCAACAGTCCGTTTAGGTCCTGCTTCATGCCGTTCTGTATGTTTAGGGAGGCCTCATAAAAGGTGGGGAAATTGGTTGGTACACCCAAATTCATCTGTAATACGGGGTCGTACGAATTGGTGATGAACCCATCATTTGGCGTTTTTTCAAAAAGTAGATTCATCTTTAACGAATCCCCGTTGACCAATTGCCTTACCGACACCCCTTTATTTCGTAGGTCTCTTAAAAGAAGTTCGAGTTCTTCGAGTTCCTTGTTATCAGATGCGCCTGTTATATATTCCTTCAATAGCGTCGTGCTAGTAATATCCTTACGATCTATGGCTTGCTTGATCTTGGTCTCTCTCCAAAGCCTTGGGTTGGGTACGTCCTTGATCGCCAATGTTTCTACCAGCGGTAACATCTTTGAAATTTCTTGCGGATTTTTCAAGTTGCCCCAAGAGATCCATTCGGGGACCACCCTTTCTTTTTGTCCCCCTATATGAAGTATCACGTTGTAACGATACAGGCTCATTTCATTTTGGAACCATCCTTGTTTCCATTCGATTTCTACATGGCTTATCTCTGAAAAACTGGTAGCCAGGTCATAGAAGAAGCCGGGGGCGACACACAATTCTTTATCGTTGAGCACTTCTTTTTCCAGGTTCCATAAAAAGGTCCGTTTTGTCTGTTCCTTCGATAATTTGTCCAAATACAACCGACTATGGAACAGGTGCAACAGTTCGTTGTTCCGTACATCCCCTAGAATGATACGGCCTTTTCCATTCAGTGCGGCGATGCTTTGTTGGAGGACATCTGTCAAGTATCCTTCTCCCGGGAAATATTGGATGACAGAGTTCAGTATGATGGTATCTAATGGTTGATGAGGCAGTGCACTGATCTCATGTGCGGTGTTCAAAAACAGGGATGTTTTTGGGTATTCTTTTTCCCCTTTTGCCACTACCTTTTGCAGTGCTTCGATGGTCACCTGCGATATATCGGTACCGGTGTATGTTTCTATATGCGGTACAAGGCGGTGATATACGAGTCCTGTACCGCATCCTATTTCCAGTACGTTTCTTGGTTTTTCCCCTAGGATAAATCGGGAAATATCGTCCTGCCATTCGGCCATTTGTTCTTCCGGGATGGGTTCCCCTGTAAAACTGTCCATCCAACCGGTCACATCGAATTCGGTATCCGACCTCGTGGAGGTTGCATATTCATCATCATAAATATACCTCCAATTCTCTATCAATTTAAGGGCAAGTTGCTTTTCCTGTTCCTTTAAGGCCGCTCTTTCCGGTACAAAATAACAGACAAGTTCTTTCGATAACTCCCCTGTTTCCCTTGCCAATATGGTACTTTGACTCACCGCTGGCAATTGGTGCACTGTATGAAGAACTTCTCCCAATTCTACTCGATAGCCTCGTATTTTTACCTGATTGTCGAGCCTTCCCAGGAATTCTATGTTCCCGTCGGGGAGCCATTTTGCCAAATCTCCTGTTTTGTACAGGCGTGTATTTTTGCTAAAAGGGTTGGCCACAAATTTTTCTATTGTAAGATCTGACCTATCCAAATAGCCTCTGGCAAGACCATCTCCAGAAATGCATAGCTCACCTGCAATCCCGATAGGACAAAGTTTACCATCGTTATCCAGAACATATACTCGTGTGTTGGATATCGGTTTTCCAATGATATCATGGGAAAGGTCTATTTCCCGGGCGTCGGTTATAGGGTTTACCACCGCGAATGTGGTCGCCTCCGTAGGGCCATAACCATTTATAAAGGTCAAATCGGGGAAGTGCTGAAGCAATTTTTGCACTTTAAGGGTACCGATACTATCCCCGCCGGCCAAGATATAATCAAGTTTTTCAAAAAGGGGCAGGTGGTTTTCCACCGCGGTATGAAAGAGTCCCGCGGTAAGCCAGAGTGTATTTACATTTTGCGAATGCAGGTCGGCGGTTATTTCCTCCAAGGATTTCTTCTGGGCACTTGGCAAGACCAATTTACCGCCTTTCAATAATGCTCCCCATATCTCAAAAGTAGCTAGATCAAAGGTTACCGGAGCGTATTGGTAAAGTATGCTTTGCTTGCCCAAAAAGGCAAGACTTTCGTTGAAGATCAGCCGGGCAATGGCGCGGTGTTCGATCAATACTCCTTTTGGCTTACCGGTAGAACCCGAAGTGTAATTTACATAGGCAAGGTTATCAGAAGAGAGGTCGATAGACAATTGCCGTTTGGGCTCTTTTTCTATAGATGCCTGTAGGGCATCCACCGCCAATATGTTCAGGCCCTGTGTTTCTTCGAACAGCTGAGTATAATCTGATTGTACCAGCACTATTTTAAGCTGTGCATCGGTCAACATATAACCGATCCGTTCCTTGGGATAGGTCGGGTCAAAGGGTACATAGGCGCCGCCGGCCTTTAAGATTCCCAATATACCGATAATGGTATCCAGGGAACGATCCATACAAATGCCTACTAAGGTTTCTGTTGTTACTCCTTGTTTTTTAAGATAGTGCGCAAGTTGATTACTTTTCTGACTTAATTCTTTATAGCTCAATTGGTCATTATCGATGGCCAATGCAATCTTAGACGGGTTTCTTCTATGTTGCTCATCGAACAGGTCTACGACGGTCTTGTTGCGCGGGTAGGCGTAATCGGTATCATTAAAATCGCCCAGTATTTTTTCTTTTTCCCCGGTTGTTAGCATATCAAGTTTCGCTATGGGCATCGAAGGGGCTGCTACGATGGCCTCAAATAGCTGCTCATAATGCTCAAATATTCTAGTGATCGTATCGGGTTTGAAAAGGTCGCTACAATATTCAATATTTACTTCGATATCATCCGCTATTTCGGTAAGATAGAATGTAAGGTCAAATTTGGAGGTTTCATATCCAAAATCATAATTGGATAGTTCGATATCCCCAAAATCCAATGTTTCGCTTTTCTCATTGTTAAGAAGAACCAATAGTACTTGGAATAGGGGCGTTCTACTCATATCCCTTTCCTTCACTACGTGGTCTACTACCTTCTCAAAAGGAACCTGTTGGTATTGGTAGGCATCCAAAGTGCTGTTCTTTACTTGCGCTAGGAAGGTTCTAAAAGACCGCCTGCTATCCAATTTGTTCCGAAGTGTCAGGGTATTTACAAAAAATCCTATCAGTGGTTCAATTTCTGACCGGGTGCGGTTCGCGATGGCACCTCCTACACATATATCTTCCTGTCCTGTATACCGGTTTAAGAGGATATTGCATGCAGCCAGAAGGGTCATGTATAGGGTCGCCCCCTCCTCTTTCGATAGTTGCTTGAGTTTCTTTACAAGAGCTGCCTTCAGTGTGAAATTCAATCGACCTCCTCGAATACTCTGTTCGGCCGCTCTTGGGTAATCTGTGGGAAAGTCCAATGGAACCGCTCCCGCGAGTTGTTTTTCCCAATAGGCAAGTTCCTGTTCCAAGATTCCACCAGAAAGATATCTTCGTTGCCATATGGCGTAGTCGGCATACTGTATGGGCAATGGTGGCAATGCTATTTCACGTTGTTGTTGATACGCCCGATATATTTCCATTAACTCATTTACTATGATGGGCATCGACCACCCATCGCTTGCGATATGGTGCATCACTACAATAAGTACATAATCTTCTTCTCCTGTTCTTATGAGTTGGGAGCGCAACATATAGTCGGTCTCTAGATTAAAGGAGCGGCCTACTTCGTTCTCAATAAACTCTCGCAATGGGATTTTATCACCTGTATCGGAAAAATCTATGTATTCCATCCCCCAGCGGTCTGGTGCGACCACCTCTTGATAGGGCGATCCGTCCGCTTCTTTATAAACGGTGCGCAATACTTCATGGCGTTCAATGATTCCCCTAAAAGTAGCCTCTAAGATGTCTCTTTCTACCTTGCCTTGTAACTTTAAAACGGTAGGCATATGATAATTAGAACCTCCCTGTAATCTGTATAGAAACCAAAGTCTTTCCTGTGCGTACGATAGGGGTATCAAATCAGGGCGGTCTTCTTTTGTAATCTTGGAGAGTGAAACGCCCCGTTGCCCCGATTCTATTAAATCGGCAAGTTCTTTGACTGTTGGAGATGTAAAAATGTCCTTTATCAGGATTTCCACTGCCACATTTTTCCGAACCGCAGAAACCACACGAGTGGCCAACAAGGAGTGTCCTCCGAGTTCAAAGAAATTGTCGTGAATACCGACCTGTTCTACCTGTAGTAGTTTGCTCCAAAGGTCAACTAGGGTTTGCTCCAAGGCGGTATCAGGGCTCTTATACGGTGTGGTCAACAGCTGTTGCGTATTGGAGTCTGAAAGTGCTTTTTTGTCGACTTTTCCGTTCGCGGTCATTGGAATGACCGGGATAGGGAAATACTTCGTGGGTACCATATAGTCGGGCAATAGAGTGCTCAGGGTTTCTTTCATTCCGTTCTGGATATTCAGGGCGGCCTCATAAAAGGTGGGGAAATTGACCGGGGTACCTAAATTCATCTGCGGTACGGGCTCGTACAAATTGGTTATGAACCCATTACTTGGCGTTTTTTCTAAAAGCAGGTTCATCTTCAATGAATCCCCGTTGATCAATTGCCTTACCGATACCCCTTTATTTCGGAGATTCGTTAAAAGAAGTTCGATCTCTTCGAGTTGCTTTCTATCGGTTCCACTTGCCAGATGTTCGGCCAATTGCGTGGTCGTAGTAATATCTGTTCGACCTATCCCCTCCTTAATGCTATTTTCCCGCCAAAGTCTTGGGTTGGGCACCTCCTTGATGGCCAATGTTTCTAACGTCTCTAACATCTGGGGAATCTCTTCCGTATTTTTAAAGTCGTTCCAAGAGACCCATTCAGGATCCACTCGTTCTTTTTCCTCTCCGACATGTACAATAACATTGTACCGGTAAAGGCTCATTTCGTTATGGAACCGTCCCTGTTTCCATTCGATGTCTATATGGCTTATCTCTGGGAAACGGGTAGCGAGGCCATAGAAGAAACTAGGGGAGATACACAATTCTTTGTCATTGACCACTTCTTTTTCCAAGTTCCATAAAAAAGTATTTTTTGTCTGCTCTTGCGATAGTTTATCCAAATACAACCGTCCTTGGAACAGGTGTAAAAGTTCATTGTTGCGCACGTCACCGATAATGATACGTCCTTTCCCGTCAAGGGCCGAAATACTTTGTTGCAGGACATCTATCAAATAGCCCTCTCCCGGAAAATATTGAATCACCGAATTAAGTATAATAGTATCTATTGGTTGTTTGGGCAAGGTGGTGATTTCATGCGCAGAACTCAATAACAAAGACGTTTTCGGGTATTGTTTTTGCCCTTTTGCCACTACGCTTTGTAAGGTGTCGATGGTCACTTGTGATATGTCAGTACCGGTGTAGCTCTTTATATGTGGCACAAGACGGTGATAAACAAGTCCGGTTCCACACCCTATTTCCAACACGTTTTGCGGCTTTTCAGATAGGATAAATCGGGAGATATCATCTAGCCATTCGGCCATTTGTTCTTCCGGGATGGGTTCCCCGGTAAAACTATCCATCCAACCGGTCACATCGAATTCGGTATCCGATGCCTCAGAGCTTCCATACTCATCATCATAAATAAACCTCCAGTTTTCAATCAATTTAAGGGAAAGTTGCTTTTCCTGTTCCTTTAAGGCCGCCCTTTCAGGCACAAAGTAACAAACAAGTTCTTTTGAAAACTCTCCAGTTTCCCGCGCCAATACGGCACTTTGACCTACTTCTGGCAATTGAAGTACTGCATGCCGTACTTCTCCCAGTTCTATTCGATAGCCACGTATTTTCACCTGATCATCAAGCCTGCCCAGGAATTCTACGCTCCCGTCGGGGAACCATCTTGCCAAATCCCCCGTTCTGTATAGCCGCGTATTTTTGCTGTATGGGTTTACTACAAATTTTTCCATCGTCAGATCGGACCTGTCCAAATAGCCCCTTGCAAGTCCGTCACCAGAAATACAGAGTTCCCCGGGAACCCCAATAGGGCAAATCTTCCCATCTGTATCCAGAATGTACGCTTTGGTATTGGATATCGGTTTTCCGATGTTATTATGGGAAAGGTCCAATGCATCTACCCCCGCGATAGGGTTTATCAAGGAAAATGTGGTCGCCTCCGTAGGGCCATAGCCATTTATAAAGGTTAGTCCGGGGAAGTGTTCAAGTAATTTTTGAACTTTTGAGGTAGCGATACTATCACCCCCTGCCAAAATATAATCCAACTTTTCAAAAAGCGGTAGATGGTTTTCTACCGCGGTATGAAAGAGACCCGCGGTAAGCCAAAGTGTATTTACGCTATTTGTGTGAAGGTCCTCTGCTATTTCTTCCAGTGATTTCTTTTTGGCACTGGACATCACCAATTTGCCACCTTTCAATAGCGCGCCCCATATTTCAAAAGTGGCAGCATCGAAGGTTACGGGAGCGTACTGGTAGAGCACGCTTTTCTTGCCCAAAAAGGAAAGGTTTTCATTGAAGATCAATCGGGCAATGGCCCGGTGTTCGATCAATACTCCCTTGGGCTTTCCGGTAGAGCCCGAGGTGTAGTTTACATATGCTAGATTATCGGCAGAAAGATCGACGGTCAGGCGACGCGAAGACTCTTTTTCTATCGATTCCTGTAGGCTATCCATGGCTAGTATGCGTAGGCCATGTGTATCTTCGAACAGCTGAGTATAATCAGATTGTACCAGCACTATTTTGAGCTGTGCATCGGTCAACATATAAGCAACACGTTCCTTGGGATAGGTCGGGTCAATGGGAACATAGGCGCCGCCCGCTTTTAAGATTCCCAGTATTCCGATAATGGTATCCAGGGAACGATCCATGCAGATACCTACCAACGTTTCTGTTGTTACTCCTTGTTTTTTAAGATAACGGGCAAGCTGATTGCTCCTTTGTCCTAATTCTCGATAACTCAATTGCACGTGATCCGTAACCAAGGCAATCTTTGACGGATTTCTTCTTCGCTGCTCGTCGAACAGGTCTACGACCGTCTTGTCTCGGGGATAGGCGTATTCGGTATCATTAAAATCGCCCAGTATTTTTTCCTTTTCCCCGATTGTTAGCATATCAAGTTTCGCTATGGGCATCGATGGATTCTTGACAATGGCCGTCAACAGATGCCGATAATGTTCGAATATTCTTTTTATGGTATCGGGTTTGAACAAGGCACTGCAGTATTCAATGTTTACTTCGATGCCATCTTCAATTTCAGTATGATAGAAAGCAAGATCAAACTTGGAGGTTTCATTAAACACCCCTTTGGTGGTCACTTTTAACTTGTTCAGTGTTATTTCTTCTGCAGCTTCATTATTCTGAAGTACAAATATCACCTGAAAGAGGGGATTGCGGCTCATATCCCGTTCTTGGGCGACAAGGTCTACAACTTTTTCAAAGGGTGCGTGCTGATGTTCATAGGCATCTAGGGTGTTTTTCCTCACCTGTTCCAAAAACATTTTAAAGGACAGCGTTCCATCCAATTGATTTCGTAGGGCCAAAGTGTTCACGAAAAAACCTACGAGTGGTTCAATTTCTACGTTGGTACGGTTGGCAATGGGGCTACCAACACAAATATCTTCTTGGCGGGTATATCGCTTCAAAAGCACGTTAAAGCTCGCCAAAAGTGTCATAAACAACGTACTTCCCTCTTTTTGGGAAAGTTCCTTTAGTTGAAGGGCGAGTTCTTGACTTAGCATAAATACGCTACTTCCTCCTTTCGTACTTTGAACAGAAGGCCTAGGAAAATCTGTAGGTAACTCTAGTGGGGGTACGTTCGCTAGTTGCCCCTGCCAATAGGCCAATTCTTTTTCGAGTCGCCCTTCGGACAAATACTTTCTTTGCCATATGGCATAGTCGGCATACTGTACTGGTAAATCAGGTAAGTTGGGAGCTGTCGCTTCATCAAAAGCTTTATATAACGCCACGAATTCGCGTACAAGAATTGGAAACGACCACCCATCGCTTGCAATATGGTGCATAATTACAACCAAAGTATACTCTTTTTGAGAACGCCTGATTAAATGTGCTTTCAACATATGATCCTTGGCAAGATCGAAGGTAGCCATGGCTTCGGATGCGATGCGTGTATCAATCTCCGACGGGCTATCTTTTTGAGCATCGGTAAAGTGCAACTCCCATTGATCTATGGGGAGTATATGTTGGTAAGCTGTTCCATTATCTTCCAAGAACACTGTACGCAACACTTCATGTCTGTTTATGATGGCCCTAAAAGCGTTGGCTATTAAATCAACGTTCAGTTTCCCAGATAAATCAAGGGCACCGGAAATATTGTATTGGGTGCTGCCTTCCAATTGCCGGTCAATAAACCATAGACGCTCCTGCGCATAAGAGAGTGGTATTCTATCGGGCCTAGGATGTTCGGCCGTAATTAGGTTCAATTGATTTTTTTTGCGTTGGCCCGATGCTATTAAATCTGCAAGTTGCCGTACTGTGGGCCAGTCGAATATATCTTTAATTAGTAATTGTACGGAAAGTTCTTGGCTTATGACCGAAACCAATCGTGTTGCCAGCAATGAATGCCCCCCGAGCTCGAAAAAATCATCGTCTATTCCAATACGCTCGGCCCCCAGGAGTTCCTCACAAATTTGGCACAATTTTTTTTCCATATCATTACTGGGCGGAGTGTGCTTTTTAGATAAACTTGAAGAGACTTCTGGGGATGGGAGTTGCTTTCTATCTATCTTGCCATTACTGGTCAATGCAAAGTCCGATACTTCCATCCATTGGGATGGCACCATATATTCCGGAAGTCTGGCTTTTACATATTCCCGAAGCTTATTTGGAACGGTATCTTCTTTTGGCAGAAGGCGAAGTGTATCATTCTGAAAAAGTTTTTCATAGAAGTCCGTATGCCTATAGCGCCTTTCATGATTCGCCGACTTTAGAGAGAAAGGGACATCGTTTTCGTCTTTCCGTACTAGTTTACCGGTGATCATAAAATCTGGGTTCAGGTCGTTATCCGATAATACCCTTGAAATGGTCGCACTGATGTAGTCTCCTTTTTGCACGTTCAGTTCTTTTTCAAAAACGGGCAAGTAAATCGGAAGCCAGCTATATTTTTCAGAAAGTGTATCTATAATTTCATTATCATCAACATATAAGTTCAACCAAACAAGAAAGCCCGTTACAGTTGTATCCCGGTCGAATTCCAATTGAATATCATGATTTTCTTCCAGCCTCAAGGGCGCGGTGAAATCCAGGTCTTCGAAACGCTGATGATTTGTGATTACATTCTCCAATGGGAAATCCTCGACACAGAGCCTTAGATCGAACTTGTACCCCATTTCATCAAAGATTTTTTCCACATAGTGTTTTCCAAGTTCATCGAAACTAAAGTCATGTTGATGGTCTGGGAAATGTGCCCCGGCAATTTTGGTCAATGCTCTTTTAGGGAACATATTTGATGGGTCTTTCAGAAGTTTTCGACTCAGATTGATCAGTTTGGCAGCTCCTTCCGACCCCCCGATGGGCCCAACAATTTCCGACACACAGTAATCAACTTTTTCAGGTAGTTCTACCTTGGTGATATCATTGTTGATCAATATTATTTTTTCCGCTAGGCCAAGTTCCTTCACCCTCTGCTTAGCCTTTAGATATACCTCTTTCGATATTTCAACGGCATATACTTTTTTGGCCCCGGCTTCAATACAAAATCTGGCCAAGATTGCTTCAGGACCCGTCCCGATATCTAGAACCACCTTTCCGTTCAGGTATTTTTTAAATACCCGCTTGTAATATCCATTTCTTTTGTCATCGGTGGTCAATGCATGGTATGCCAAATCATCGTAGACAAAATATTCGGCTAGGGAAGGCCTCAATTTTACGGATTTCCTTTTTTGATAATATGCAACTAAACTGGTATTGCCATTGGCTTTCTTATGAAGAGATACAATGGCTTGTTCTATATTCCTATTGCTAATAATGGATTGTTCAACCTCTCCGAGTTCAATGCGATGTCCATTTAGTTTGATTTGATGATCCAATCTTCCCAGAAATTCAATGTTACCGTCTGGAAGCCATCGGGCCTTATCACCCGTTCTATAAAGTTTTGAATTGGGGTCACTGCTAAACGGGTTGGGAATAAATTTTTCACGCGTCAATTCCGGAAGCTTCAAATACCCTCTTGCCAGTTGACCCCCTGCGATACATAATTCTCCCGAAATGCCCAAGGGTACCAAATTTGTGTGGGTATCCAAGATATATACTTGAACGTTGTTGATAGGTTTACCTATGGTTGCCTTATTGTCTTCCCGTATGGGGTCTTCGGACATGGTGGTCCCGACCGAGTTTTCCGTAGGCCCATAAAAGTTGATAATTTTAATACCCTTCTCCTGAAACGACTTTACTACAGGTATGTTCAAGGCCTCACCGGCCGAAATAATGGTTTTTAAATTACAGGTGTTGTCACCCAGCAAGATTTGATATGATGGTGGTAAAGTAACAATATCTATGTGCTGAGTCTTTAGGATATCTATAAACCGTTCTATAGATAGCAGCTCTTCTTTTTTCGGAATAACCAGGCGGCCCCCAGCTAAGAGCGTGGTGAATATTTCCGAACAAGAGGCATCAAACCCCAAAGAGGCAAACTGTAAGACGTTGCTACTGTCGGTAACCCCAAATATTTCAATTTGATTTTGGACAATGGAGGCAAGGCCTTTGTGTTCTATCATAGTGCCTTTAGGAGTGCCCGTAGAACCAGAAGTATATATTACATAGGCCAAATGGGCCGGTTGGACCAAGGTAAGTTCATACGCCGAAATCTCCTTTTCCAAGTCGTCTAGTTGAATATCTATGGCAACGACGGGAACGTTCCAATCGGTTACTTCGAAAAAGCTATTGGAATCAATTATCAAGGCTTTGATGGCCGTATCGTTAACAATAAACAGTTTGCGTTCTTCGGGATACTCCGAATCTATCGGTACATAAGCCGCTCCTGCTTTTAGGATTCCTAGGATGGCTACAATTGCCCAATGTGAGCGCTCTAGCATCATTCCCACAAGATCGTCAGGTTCTAAGGCATAGGTGTTCTTTAGATACTGTGCCAATCGGTCCGACAGGATATCAAGTTCCTGATACGTTAATTCGGTATTGTCATGAAAAATAGCAATTGTATCAGGATGTTGATCCACCTGTTTCTTGAACAGTTGGAGTATGTTTATGTCACTTTGAAAGCCTGTGCGGGATTTGTTGAGCGATTCTAAAAGGTACACCTCCTCCTCATTTGAAAGCATGCGAAGCTCTTTTATAGGGAGGTCGGGTTCATTTGAAACGGCAGACAACAATGTGGCATAGTGCGCAAACAAGCGGTTGATTGTTTCTTTGGTAAAGAGGTCGCTGCAGTATTCAATAGTCACAGACATGCCGGCTTCGGTCTCTGACATATAGAGGGATAGGTCTAACTTGGAGGTTTCGTACCCGAAGTCATAATTGGATAGCGCTATCTCCCCAAAATCCAAGGTTTCTGTATTCTCTTGGTTCTGAAGTGTCAAAGATACTTGGACAAGTGGTGTTTTGCTCATATCCCGTTCCCTAACCACATGATCTACAACCTTTTCGAAGGGTACCAATTGGTTTTCGTACGCTCCCAGGGTTGTGTTCTTCACCTCTCCCATGAACATTCTAAAAGATTGATCGTTATTCAATTTACATCGCAGCGTAAGGGTATTAACGAAAAACCCTATCAGCGGCTCTATTTCCGATCTCGTACGATTTGCTATAGGGCTTCCTATACATATATCTTCCTGCCCGGTATACCGATTCAACAAAATATTTAAGGTTCCCAAAAGGGTCATATAAAGTGTGGCACCTTCTGCTTCCGATAGCTTTTTAAGCTTTTGTACAACAGAAGCAGCGAGCGTGAAATCTAAGTGACCGCCTCGAATGCTTTGTTCAGTGCCGCGGGGATAATCGGTCGGAAAATCCAAGGGAACTGCCCCCATAAGTTGTTTTTTCCAGTAGGATATTTCTTTCTCCAGAATAGCTTCGGTGAGATGTTTTCGTTGCCATAGTGCGTAATCGGCATATTGTATTTGTAATGGTGGCAGATTGACTGGACGTTCTTCTATCTTTGAACGATATATCTCCATTAGTTCTGTTACAATAATCGGTAATGACCAGCCGTCACTGGCAATGTGGTGCATAACGACCATAAGTACATAGTGCTCCTCCCCCATTGTAAACAGTTGTGAGCGTAACATGAAGTCAGTCCCCAGATCAAATGGACGTTTTACTTCTTTTTCAATGAGTTCTTGAAATTCACTGGTATCGTTCGTTTCAGAGAAGTCCCTGTATTCCATTTCCCATTGGTCGGCAGTGATCACTTCTTGGTAAGCAGCTCCATCAACTTCCCTGTATACCGTACGCAATATCTCATGACGCGCTATGATTCCCCTTAGGGTAGCTTCGAGTATATCAGTCCTTACCTTACCCGTTAGCGTTAAAATCGTAGGAATATGATAATTAGTGCTTCCACGTAATTTGTCCAAGAACCAAAGTCGTTCTTGAGCATAGGAAAGGGGAATCAAGTGAGGACGGTCTTCTTTTTCAATTGCAGGAAGCGAAATACCACGTTGTCCCGATTCCAATAGATTGGCAAGTTCTCGAACGGTTGGGTTTGCAAAAATATCTTTGATAAGAATTTCTACCGCCATATTTTTCCGAACCGCAGAAACGATACGGGTAGCTAAAAGGGAATGCCCTCCCAATTCAAAGAAGTTGTCATGTATCCCGATTTTTTCTATTTTCAAAAATTCTTGCCATATCCCAACTAGCTTTTCCTCCAATTCATTGCTGGGTGCTTGATACTCGACCGATGAAAGGCTGGTCGCTTCTGGAGCGGGCAATGCCTTTTTGTCCAACTTTCCGTTGGTATTCAAGGGCAGGCTGTCCAAGAAACACCAAATGTTAGGTACCATGTACTCGGGCAGGGTCTTCTTCAAGATGCGTATGATCTCTTTTTTTTCCAACGCCTCCTTGGGAACAGCGTAACCGATCAGCTGCGTATTCTCAGAACCTTTTTGCCTGGCAATTACAACACCTTGTTCTATTTGTGGGATGTTTTCCAATGCCTGTCCTATCTCCCCTAGTTCAATGCGATACCCCCTGATTTTGACTTGATCGTCAAGCCGACCAAGGTATTCCAGATTTCCGTCCAATAATCTGCGTACACGATCTCCCGTTCTGTACAAGTTGCCTTCACCAAAAGGGTTCGTGACAAATTTTTCTTTTGTAAGTTCGGGTCTTTTCAAATAGCCCCTTGCCAATCCTGCCCCTGCTATGCAGAGTTCCCCCGGCACCCCAATGGGCGTCAATTGCCCCACATTGTCAAGTACGAATAGTTTGGTATTCGAAATAGGGCCGCCGATGGTTATTTTTTCATTTTCTATGACTTGAGAAACCGAACAACCGATGGTTGCTTCCGTGGGTCCATACTCGTTAAAAATGTTCATTCCTGGATTCACCGAACGCAGTTTCTGTACATGTTTGCTTTCCAGGGGCTCACCGCCAACAATGGCAATCTTTATATTTTTATTTGGTACTTCCGCTGCGAAGAATAACGCATGTGAAGGAGTTAGTTTAATGGCATTTACCGCTGGCGGTAGGGTATTCAGAACTTCTTCGTGCTCACTTTGGGTAATCCATAATTGCCCCCCGGTTAGAAACGTCAGTAGCATACTGGTTTGGGTAAGATCGAAAGAAAGTGAAGTAAAAAGGGGGAAACTTAGTGGCTGGTCGTCTTTCCCATATCGTCTTTTGGCATCGCAAAGGTAATTTACCAAATTTTTATGTGAGATCATAACGCCCTTCGGTTTTCCCGTAGAGCCCGAGGTATAGATGATATAGGCCAAGTGGTCTGGTTGTATTACATCTAATAGCCTCTTCGAAATGGGTTTTTCAAATTCGGTTATCTGAATATCTGCGACCACCAAGGGAAGGTTCCAATCGGTTACCTCAAAAAGGCTGTTGGAATCTATTATCAAGGCTTTCACCGCCGTGTCTTTGAGAATAAACAATTTGCGTTCCTCGGGATATTCCGGGGCTATCGGCACATAGGCAGCACCAGCTTTCAAGACTCCAAGGATAGATACAATTGCCCAATGGGAACGTTCTAACATGATGCCGACCATATCGTCTGGCTCTAGGGAGAAAGTATCCCGAAGATGAAACGCCAAACGGTCCGAAAGATCGTCGAGTTCTTTATAGGTGAGTTCGGCGCCATTATAGGAAATTGCGGTATTATCGAGATGCCGATCCTTCGATTCCTTGAACAGGTCGACCAATGTTTTTTCTTCGGGAAAAGGTACATCCGACTCATTAAAGGGGCCCAAGAGTGCTGTTTCTTGTTCTTTGGGCAACATGGCCAGTTGTCCGATGGCTATATCTGGTTCATTCACCACTTCGGATAACAATGTTTTATAGTGTGTAAATATGCGGTCAATTGTCTCCGAAGTAAAAAGATCTCTACAGTATTCAATGGTAAGATCTATTCCGTTTTCGGTTTCGGACATATGGAACGAAAGGTCGAACTGTGAATACTCATATCCGTAAGGATGATTGGATATGGCGATATCTCCAAAATCCAACGCATTGGTCTTATCATTATTCTGAAGGACCAAAAATACCTGGAATAGCGGTGTTCTGCTCATATCCCTCTCTTTGACAACTCGATCCACTACCTTCTCAAAAGGCACTTGTTGATGTTGATAAGCCTCCAGAGTAGTGTTCTTTATCTGCGCCAAGAGCGTTCTGAACGACATGTCATTTTCTACATTGTTTCGCAGTGTCAACGTATTTACGAAAAAGCCTATGAGCGGTTCTACTTCTAATCGGCTGCGATTCGCTATTGGGCTACCAACGCATATATCCTCTTGTCCCGTATATCTGTTCAACAGGATATTGAACGCCCCTAAGAGCGTCATATAGAGGGTTGCTTCTTCTTTTTTCGATAGTTGCTTTAGTTTATCTACAACAGAAGCTTCCAAACTATACTCTAAATGTGCCCCACGAATGCTTTGTGCGGCCTGACGGGGATGATCGGTCGGGAAATTTAACGGAACACTAGTAGCAAGTTGTTTTTCCCAGTAGGATAGCTCTTCCTCCATGAGTTCGTCAGAAAGATGCTTTCGTTGCCATATGGCATAGTCGGCATACTGTATGGGAAGCGCGGGCAAGTTCATTTTCCGTTCTTCTTTCTGTGCGCGATAAATTTCCATTAACTCCTGAACAATGATTGGTAGGGACCAACCGTCGCTAGCAATGTGGTGCATTACTACAATTAGTATATAGGTATCCGCAGCTATTTTCACGAGTTGTGACCGTAACATATAATCGGCCTCGAGATTGAAAGGTCGGCTTACTTCATTTTCGATTAATTTTTGTGGAGGGGTGTCGCTGCCCGTCATCGATAAGTCGCGATACTTCATCTGCCATCTATTGGAAGGCATTACTTCTTGATTGGCCACACCGTCAACTTCCCTGTACACCGTACGCAAAACCTCATGGCGTTGTATGATTCCTTTGAGGGCAGTTTCTAGGATTTTCCTGTCTACTTTGCCCTGCAGTTTTAAAACCGTGGGCATATGGTAATTGGAACTCCCCTGTAATTTATCTAAAAACCAAAGGCGTTCTTGTGCATGGGAAAGAGGTATAAGGTCAGGTCGTTGGCCTATTTGTATAGGCTGGTATTCACTAGAAGTTCGTGTTTTTAGGTAGGTAGCAAGTTCTGCTATTGTAGGATGATCAAAGAACTCCTTTAAGCCCAATTGGACCCCCGATCTGCGGTAGATTTGGGCGACGGTCCTTGTTGCCGCCAAACTATGCCCGCCCAATTGTAAAAAGCTATGCGAAGTACCCACTTTTTTAAGTCCTAGTACATCCTGCCATATTTCGGATAATAGAATTTCTATTTTGGTGCTCGGCGCTCTGTAGGCCTTGTGTTCATAAAGCAGGGTTTCTGGGTCGGGAAGTGCACGGCGATCTATCTTACCGTTCAGGTTCAGTGGCAACACCTCCATATGAACATAGTGTGCGGGACACATGTAAGAAGGCAGCAGTGATCCGATATGGGTACGCAGCAACTCCTCTGTTAGTCCCTCGCGTTGTTCAAAATGACATACCAATACCTTCTCTCCAGTATCTTGATCAATGGCCCTCACCACTAAAGGTCCCGAAAGCGGATGAGAGCGTAGGGCGTGTTCTACTTCTTGCAACTCTACGCGATTACCGCGAATCTTGACCTGCCCATCCGTACGTCCTACAAAATGTATTTTGTCCTGGTCATCGTACTTTCCAAAATCACCCGTTTTGAAAACAATATCTATGCTATCATTATGAAGGGGATGCTGAATGAACTTCTTCTCTGTCAGCTCAGGATCTTTATAATACCCCTTGCTTCGAAAAGGAGTCTTAATATAGATTTCGCCCACAGCGCCTGGGTTGCACAACGTATTATTGCTAATGACCATAACCGCCGTATTGGATATGGGCTGCCCCAAAGGCACAACGGCGGCGGGCGATATGATTGTTTTTGGGTCGACCCGATGGAATAATTTGGCAAGTGTTGTCTCCGAAGGGCCATATAAGTTTACCAATTCGGTCGCTTCCCCGGCTTGTGAAAACCAGTCCAATATGTCTTTGCCATAAAGTGCTTCTCCTGCAAGAAAAATATGGGACAGATAGGTGTCTTTGTTTTTTTTACGGGCCAACTCCTCCGTCAATGCCCTGAACATCGTGGGTACCGTATGCATTAGTGAAATCTTGTTATCAATGAGCCACTTGAACAACTTGGAAGGTGATGCTTTTGTTTCCTGTGAGGGAATACAAAGAGTTCCCCCACAAAGTAATGGGAGAAAAATATCACGCAGGCTTACATCAAAGGACACGGGCGCCAATTGACTTACTTTTATGGTACTGTCAAGCGCAAATTCTTTTTGTTGCCAATGCACAAAATGGCTCAACCCTTTATGTACCCCTTCAATTCCTTTTGGGGTGCCGGTAGAGCCCGAAGTGTACAACAAATAAGCGCTATCATCGCCATTTACGGCTTCTTTGGGACTAAGCAGGTCCAAATGCTCCTTTTGAGCTGTCCAACCCTGACCCGTATTCCTGTAAATCTTCGGATTTAATGCGCTCCGTGATAGTATAAGCACTGTCGGTGGATCTGGAAGATCCGCTAGAAGCTCTTGTAGGGACGGCAAGTATTCCTTCTCAGTTACGATAAGCCTTGGCACGGCTCTTTGCAATTGCCTTAACAATCGATTTTGTGGGTAATTCATTTCCATGGGCATCGTGATCAACCCGGCTTTCATGGCTCCCAACAGACTGCATACATAGTTGATACAGCTAGGTAGATAAGTGGCGATAACTTCTTCCTTTACCAGTCCCATCCCTGAGAATACTTGAGAAAGGTGGCCAGAATTGGCGGCGAGCCCCTTATAATCTATACGACCTTGTTCCGTCTCTATAGCGGTATTGGATGCATATTGATTTGCGTGGGCGTCTATGACGGTGTGAAGAACTTTCTTATCTATTTTCATTTTCTTGATTTGCTTCGGATTTTTCGTTTAGGATGCTGGGGAAAAGGGTCTTCCGGGGTTTTTATAGTTTCCGCTTTGTGGGCGTTTGAAGATTCCGTTCCAGTTGGTTTGATATCCAATATTTTGGGATTAATTTCATGTGGGTACGGCAAAAACCTTCATTGCCTTGTAAATGATGTAGCATCATATTCAATTACCAATACAGTTATTGCTTTGTTTTTTTCAAAATTTAAAAGTGACTATATAAATAGCCATTGGCCACATATGAACTAGGCCCGTTACATCAATTTTATGCAAACACCCTGAATTGGAGAAGAGCTGAGAATGGTTTATTACATTCGCAAAAAACCGAAAGGGAAGACCCTTTTATTATAAAATAAATAGGGAGATTCCATCAACATCTATAATACTTCCTATTGAGCACTATCGCGGAAGTGGAGGCTATACATGCGAGCGAATCTAACCTTGAATTCTCTTAAAATTCTAATTTAAAAAAGTATCTACAAATATGCTATCCTGTGGACTACAAAAAGAAAAGAAAGGGTGAAAAGTTGATCTATATCAAGGTATGGGCCTTTAAAAAACAAGCTTGGAAAATCTCATCCCAAACTCTACGAATTCTCCCTTGCCCATAAAACCCGTCACTACTAATATAAATACAAACTATTCTAATGGATACGGGAAAACAAAACGATCCTTTTTGTATATATTTTGGAAATAGCATTATGCCATAACTTCATTTTTATACTCAATTATTTTCTCCCCAAATAAACGCTCCGCATCGATTCCTTTTTCTATACAATAGGCAATGGTCTTATTCGATTCTATGATTGGCTTCGATTCTTCGGTATACTTTATTGAGCTGATATATTTAAGCCAAGGTTCCATTCCCATTGCATACACGAAAACTGTGCTAGGCTCAAAAATATCGATCAATGCCCTGCTTTCTTGAAAGTCTGACCCGGCTAAACGCCGTGTTTGATCCTTATCCCTCTCTAATTTAGTTGGCATGATCGGACCATAGAGCCATGATAAAGGGGCGCCGTCACATTCCATTCCCAAAAAGACAATATCAACCTTGCCATATACGTCTCGTACTCTTTCATAAAGTCGCGGCTCAATATTGCAAGAGTCTGCAGCAAAAATCATTTTGAAATTGTCTTTAAACTGTACCATATGACAGATCTTGCTACGAACATCCAAATCGGAATGTTCGCCTAAAAACGGAATACCGGAAATAGCACAATCTGCAAACTCAAGCGTCTCCATTTCCCCTATTTCAAGGACACTTTCAAACCCTAACTTTTGGAACATTAATTTTAGACTGGGATCTTGTAACCCGCCTCCATTACTTTTAGGCACAATAACGTTCTTAACTTTATGTCGAATACGCAGTAAAGTCTCGAACAATACATGGTCTTGGTGATTGTGCGTAATAAGCACATAATCTATTTTTTCGGGAAGGTCTTCGTAGGTGTATCGTGACAAATCTGATTCGTACCCGTAGCTGATCACCGGATCTACCAAAATACTGGTGTTCTTGGTTTCCACTAAAACGCATGCATGACCAAAATAGCGGGTCAACACTCCTTGTTCACCATACTTTTGATATCTTTTCGGTTCCTTTTTTGTAAATAAAGACTTAAAAAGGTGTTCTTGTTCGGAACTGATTTCAAAAAGTGCCTTTAATTCTCCGTACGGCTTTGGCTGATCGGCAGTCTTAAACAATGCATCTATCTTTTTACTTTTAAGTGGGATATTCAACCGGAGTTCATCCGATTCAGGAAGGCTGGGCGTACTCAAAATAAAGGACCTCGAATCATCATTACGAACCTTAAAAAGGTTGATTGCCTGTAACTCTTCGCTATAATACTTGGTTCTGTATAACAAAGGTTCTATGAACCTATAAGATGGATTGTTGTTAAGGTCGTAATACAACTCGACAAGACCTCTTAACGAATCGGGAACTTTAGGGTACAAAGGTTCTAACGAATATCCATTTGCTTCGTTCTCAAGAAGGTTATTCAATTGATCCAGATGGTCGGCCAATTCTAGTAAGTCTTTACAGGCTACTTCAGTGTGGACCTTCAATTCTTTTATTTCTTCCACCCTTTCCCCCCCATAATCAATAAAGGGACCTCCAAGCATTTTGGGGTTTTTAACGGCGGCCGCATGGATCATGGGGTTTTGAATATAAGATTCTATAATATTGAGATGCCTGTTTTTAATATTCATGGCGGCAGTTGCAGGGCTCACCAAATGGGCCCAGGCATACCAATTATCGATAAGGGGCTCTATGGCCACATTGGAGGCAACATAAACCAAATCGTCGTCGCTTATATTTTCTACTAAAGTGCTCATTTGTATTGTTTTAAAATTTTTATATACTATTTGTGTCTATAGCTGATCCGGGGTATTTCCCTTATTCCCATTTTATTACTTGAAATTTCGGACAGTTTCCCATATTCAAACTTTAACAAGCGATCTGCACAATCAAAATAGGCATCGTCGTGCGTAATTGCGATGACAGTCTTTCCCTTTTGCTTTAAATCTGGGAGTACTTGCGTATAAAATATTTTTCGGAATTCAGGGTCTTGTTCTGCTGCCCATTCATCAAAAAACAAAATATCTTCATCCTCCAAAAGGGCATATATAAGTGCTATTCGTTTTTGCTGCCCCTTAGACAATTTATGGGATATCGCATTGGCATCTTTATTGAAACGAATTGCATCTTTCAATTCCATTTTCTTTAGAAGCGCTGTAAACTTGTTATTTTGTGTATTTAGATTGTATCCGTCGTAATTTTCGGAAAACAGGTGATGGTCCGTAAAAATACTGGACACGCGATTCCGATAGACTTGTCGAGACCCTGCGGTAATCAAGAAATCGTTGAAATAAATTTCTCCCGATTTGGGAGCTATAAGCCCTGTAATCATATTCATGAATGTGGTCTTCCCACTACCGTTACCGCCAGATATGAAAATGACCTCTCCCTTATAAAAGGTAATATTTATAGGGTCCAAGCGAAAGGAAACAACTTTTTTAAAGGGGTCTAAATACTCATAAGACACTTCCTCTAGTCGGAGGCTCTCAAAATTTTCCAAAGGAAAACCATTCGTTATATCTAAGCTTGGTTGCCCAATGCTATCGGCTATATTCCGATTAAAATCATTCAAACGCTCCAAAGCGACCCGAAATCTCAAGAAACTGCTAATAAAACTGGTTAAAAGTGCGATCGGTGCCATGACAAAAAGTACGGTTACTATAAAATTTGTACGCACTTCAACAGGTACTTGCATTAGCAATGGCAAAACAAAAAGAATGACCCCGATGGCCAGGTAAAAAGAGTAGTTTCCTGTCAACCTATTCCCCATATCCCTGAGGAAGGCCCGCGTTCGTATATGTTGATATTCTTCACGGTTTTTTACCAAGAAATCAAAGAAAAGTGCATTGCTCCTCGCTGTTTTCATTTTAACCTCCCTAAAGCCCTTCAACAAATCATCAACATTTCGCATATACGTATCGTTGAGCATTCTAAAGGATCGAATATCTTGTTCTACTTTTTTATTGCGATAGATGTAAAAAGATAGAATTACCATCAACAGGACCAATAAAATAGCAGCGCCTGCCGCATTGATCAAAAAGAGGTAAATAATCCCCATCACTACCATGACCACGGCATTGAAGCTATCTAGCATAATACCAGGAGAAGCCTCCAGCACCGTTATATCTTCTAATGCGGTTCTAACCTTTTCCTCCCCTAATCCCAAAAAAGATAGGTACTCTGCCTGTCGTAGCTTATCGAGTAACGTTAAGACCATCTCTTTCCCCAGACCAAAGGTCAGTTTTATCATATAGGATTGAAAAAAAAGAGAAGTGATAAAAGAGACAACGGTTAAAACCGCATAAAACAACCAATCATAGGCATCTAAAAAAGGGAGGGATTGTCCCAATGCCTTTGTATTTATCAGATATAATAAACCAATTGCCCATACGGCATTGGCAAACCCCAAAATGGCCAATAACGGAACAAACCATTTGGATTTGGACCGTAGCAAACTCCCAAAAGTATACCGCTTTTCTATTTGCTCAGGTTTCATTTTCATATAATGTTATCAACTATAAAGCTCAAAAGGCCAATCACTTATTATTAAGGTCGATCACGACTCTACTTTCTCATTTTTTCTAGCGTTCGACCGTTTTATTTCCTCTAAAAAAGCGTTGCATTGGTGTTGATGCTCTTGTATCGATGCCATATTTACACCAAGATTTAAGGGTTGATGGTGATTAAAGTTTTGAAACAGATCTTCTCCCTGCACCAAAAGTGTTTTAGGGCGTGCACCAAACTGTTTCACCGAAGGTGCTATATACCGAATTACAAAACCAACCCTAAATTTATCGGATGTATTCGGTTCCGATCCGTGTATGAGCTTGCTATGGTGTAAGGAAAACTCCCCCGGTTTTAGAACAACCGGAACACTATATTTTTCGAATCCAATCGATTTTATATTTTGCTTTCTAGAAAGTTTGTTATTGGCATCTCTGGTTTCCTCATGTTCTAATTGTTCAAGGGTATGGGAACAGGGTACGATCCTCATAGAACCATTCTCTGAATTACTATCGGTCAGTGCTACCCAAACCGAGGCCACCTTGTCTTCGTCGGAAAGTGACCAGTACGTACTATCCTGATGCCATCCTATATAATCTGAAGTACCGCCTTTCTTATAGAAAATTGACGTTGCCCAAACCAGAACATCCGCTCCTATTAATTGCTTCACGACCTCTAAAATTTTAGTTTCCGTAACCAATTCGTACGCTTTTTTAAACGTGAGGTGCATCTGCGTGAGTTCTAGCGGTTGTGGGTTATCACCTAACCCTTGCATGAGCTCTTTACAAAATTCCAAGTACTTCTCCGCTTCCTCTTGCGAAAAGGCACGTATTGGAAAAGCTGCGCCCAACAAGTCATATTCTGTTCTAATGTTTTTCATCATCTTTTAAAATTTTTTTTTCTATTAACACTGTTTCCAATACGTGCCATTTTTCAAGAATAGCCTCCAACGAGTTTAGTTTGAACCAACCACCTAATAAGGCCAATAGTTCCGGGAAATTTGTATGCGATCTCCTTGTCTCGATTACTGCAACCTCCGCTGGTGCGACCGCATGACTTTTTTTTCCATCATAGGCATACACTGCCTTATATTTTCCATTGGTTTGTCTGATAATATGATACGCATCCAAGCGTAGGTTTAAATATCGTTTCCAATATGGCAAAACCGTATGTATCTGTTTGTTAATGAGTGTTATTAAGGTTTTGCTTATAAACGTTTCTGGTTGATAACTTTCGTTGAAGTAGTTGGTATATAGGCTTCTTTGGAGGCCGTCTTCCAATAATTTCTGAACCTTCAAACCATCATTGTCATACACCGTTGGTTTTGAAACAAGCTTGTTTTTTAAATGCTCATAGGAAGATTGGTACTGATGTTGCTTGTCGGCGGCTTGGTATTTTTCATACCGTTTATGACGTTCCTCGGCATTGGCCTCGTGATAAATAGTCAAATTGACCAAACCCATTTCCTCGGGAGTTATTTCGAGCGGTATGAGTCTACAATGCAAACGCCTCATATCAAAATTATACCCTTTACGGTATCGGTACATTCGGTGTCCGAAACGTTGCCGAACGGTTTCTTCCCCATCAAGATCAACTACTTGAAAAGCATATGCCCGGAGATGTGGATAGTTATTTTTAAGGCTATCGATATGCAAACTAAAACGCGGATCTAGTTCTTCATCAGCATCAACACAGATAACCCATTCAGGGGAATATCGAGCAGCAGCCAAATACAATTCATGACGATTGTGCGCATCGTGCCATTCGGTCAACGGTTTCCTTTCTTTTTCCAAAACCGCTACTACCAAAGGATGCTTCTTAGCAATGCTAACGCTCTGATCCGTACTCCCATCATCTAAAACCAATACGCCGTTTACAACCCCCTTTAATGAATCTAAAGTCGCCCTTAAATGACCCGCTTTGTTCCAAACCGGAATCAATGCCAAAAAATCGTGTTGCGAAGGTGTTTCCTGTTTTTCCCATATCGCCGTACCTCTTTTTGGAATCAATTGCTTTGCATCGATCGGTTTAAAATCTACTCCTGTTTCTATCGTTTGCATACTACTCTTTCATATCGTTAAAGGCTACGTTTCTTTGAACTTCAGGTTTCTCTTTGTTTTGACCTCTTTTCTACCTGTTAAATGTTGTGTACCAACTTCACTATCCTTAAAATCATTTTTGGCTAAAAATCTTCGCTTATCAATGAGGCGCGGTTCGCCGCTTCCTTCTTACTTTTCCCATGAAGCTTCCACATTAAATCATCAATGGAACCCGAATCGTCGTTTAAACTCCACTGCATTATTTTCAGAAAGTCTCTCTCCATCTTTTCAATTGTAGCTTTCTCAAAAACACCTGAATTATATTCTATCATACACCGGAAAGATTCCTCATCGGTTACAAATAGACTTAGGTCTAATTTGGCCGTGTTCTTCTCTACCTTGAAAGGGGAAATATCAAAGTGCTTCCTGAGGTCGTTCATATCCGCATTTGTAATATTCAATTCGGGATTGTTCATTACAATCAGCACATTATAAAACGGATTTTCCAGAGGGTTTGCTTGAGAATTCAATTCTTCGACCAATAAGTCATAAGGGTATATTTGGTGCTCAAATGCATCCAAAGTCACCTGCTTTATCTGTTGTACGAATTCTTTGAAATTGTTTTTTCGATTGATTTCACATTTAAGTACTACATAATTTAAGAAGAGTCCTATCTGGTTTTCTAATCCAGGGTGATCCCTACCTGCAACCGGAGTGCCTAATACCATTTTATCATTTCCACTATAGTAGTAGAGCAATAGCTTTAAAAGAGACGAAAAGAACATAAATGCACTTAAGCCTTCTTTTCCCAAAAGATTTTTGATGTTCAGGGAAGCATCCGAATCAATCACAAACTCATATTCCCGGCCGACAAACTGTTTATCGAACTCTTTCGGGTGATCAAAAGGCAGGGTGGGCAAGAACAATTCGTCGCCTAGTTGCGTCATCCAATATTCTCGATGTTCCTGCATTTTTGCATCCTGCAAACGGTGTTCCAACCAATGTGCATAGTCTTTATAATGAATTGGAAGCACCGTATTCTCTGGCGGTACTTTGGCCATCAGTTGTTTGTAAAAATCAATTACATCGCTGATCAATACTTTCATAGACCAGCCGTCCCCTACGATATGGTGCAGTACATAGGCTAGGACAAATTCAGATTCCGTCAATTGAATAAGGGTAACCCGGAGCAAAGGAGGTACTCTTAAATCAAAGGGGCTTACAAACAGCTTTTCCACCAATTTTTGGGCATCGACCTCAGCCGTGGAACTGTTCCTCAAATCTTGTTTTTCTAGTTGAAACTTGGTGGTATCAACGGGTAAAATTTGTTGATAAGGATGACCGTCTTTGGGAACAAAAGCAGTTCGGAGGCTTTCATGTTTCGTTATTAATAATTGAAAGCTTTGTTCTAAAATAGCCGGATCCACTTTGCCTTTTAGTCGCACTGCCCCTGGCATATTATAGGCGGTCATGCCTGGATTCATCTCTTCGAAAACCCAAATTCTGCGTTGGGCGTTGGACAAAGGGTAATGTGATTTTTCTGGTGCCGCCTTAATTTCGCGATAGGCGGTTTCCCTTTTTCCTTTTAGATAGTGGGCCAAGTTTTGAACCGTGTCATATTGAAAAAATTCCTTTAGACTTAATTGGATTCCCATATCCTTATAAATGGCAGAAACAGCGCGGGTGGCGGTCAAACTGTGCCCACCCAGTTCAAAAAAACTATGGTCTACCCCAACCTTTTCCAATTGCAGCACCTTACCCCAAATCGCCGCCAATAGCTCTTCCTCTTTACTATTTGGACCCTTATAGGCCTTCTGGTCATACAATAACGCCTCCGGAGAAGGAAGCGAACGACGATCGATCTTTCCGTTCAGGTTCTTGGGGAGTTCTGCCATCCAGATATAATACTGAGGGTGCATGTACGAGGGAAGGTGTTCCGCTACATGGTCACGCAACAAGGAATCCGGTAGCATGGTCTTAGATTCATAGTAGCAAGCCAATACCTTCTCCCCCAACGAACGATCGAGAGCCAATACTACCAGTTCCCCGATATCTTGATATGAACGCAGGCAGTGCTCCACCTCTTGCAATTCCACACGGTTTCCACGAATCTTTACTTGGCTGTCACGACGCCCTATAAAACGTACCGTACCATCGGGGGCATAGCGCCCTAGGTCACCCGTACGATACACAATGTCCTCGAAATCGTCGTGCAAAGGATTCTGAACGAAGTGATCAGCCGTAAGTTCTGGCGCCCCATAATACCCTTTGCTACGAAAGGGTGTCTTAATATACAATTCCCCTATTTTATTTGTCTTGCACAGTTTTTTATTGTGTAAAATAAGTACGCCCGTATTGCTGATGGGGTTTCCCAAAGGTACCACGGCAGTAGGGTCTGAAAGATCCTCTTGATTTACCCGATGAAAGAGTTTCGCCAAGGTCGTCTCCGAAGGACCATAGAGGTTCACCAGTTCCGCATCCGATCCCGCGGCCGCTTGCCAACGCAATACATCGGCCCCGTAGAGTGCCTCGCCGGCCAAAAAAATATGCGACAACATCGCTACTTTCCCGGCGGACGCCTCGATTGCTCCGGTAAGGCCCCGAAAAAGTGTCGGGACGATATGCAATAGGTTCACCTGCTCGCTAATCAACCATGCCAACAAGGCTGTAGGAGCGGTAACCGTTGCCCGATCAGGAATACACAAGCAGCCCCCGCAGAGCAGGGGCACAAAGATATCGCGAAGGCTCACATCAAAAGTCAATGGTGCCAATTGACCGGTACGCACCCCATCTCCCAAAGAGAATTCGCCGCGCTCCCAATGAACAAAATGACTCAGCGATTTATGAACCCCTTCTATCGCCTTGGGCGTGCCGGTACTCCCAGAGGTAAACAATAGATAAGCGCTCTCATCTCCCGTAAGAACCGGCAACGGGGATGGTACAAGCGATGCAATCTCAATAGTCGTGGGCACCCCTCCAAAGCCCCAGGCTTCCGATACGCCTTCCAAATCCACAACCAACACATGGGTTTCGCCCCCATGTTCCGAGAGATGAGCTCCTAGGCTTGCTAAATGATTCTTTACGGTTATGATCACCGCAGGATTCCCCAAACCCAATTGAAGACCTACACGTGCTACTGGATGCGAGGGATCCATCGGCATTGCCATGCCACCAGACTTCATAACACCCAAAAGGCATTCGATATATTCACGGCTACTTGCCATATATAGCCCGACTACATCACCAATCGAAATGAGACCCGCCAATAACCCTCCCAAACGATCGCTCCCATCTATCAACGCACCATAGGTACGGGTGCCGTTTTTATCGGATACACAGACTTTATCTCCCTTCTGGGTTTTATGTCCGTCTATTATGTTCGATACTACTCGCTTGTTTACTTTCCCTGCCATATGCTTACCTTTAAAAATCTTCGTCGAATACTTGTGTTAGTGCGTCTTCTCTTCCTTTGGCCGTTTCTAGCTCTTCGGTATCATAAAATACGCTTGCCAATGATTCTATAGTGGGATTTTCCGTTTTCAACAACCCCTTTACCAATTGTTTAAAATCTTCTCCGATTTGTTCAATAGCAGTGTTACTGAGCGCATCTTGTCGATACTCCAACTCCAAATGAAGCGTATCGGACTGGCTAAAGAAAAAGGATAGATCAAGCTTACTGGTATTATGCACAATTGGAAAAGGCGCAATGGTAAGGTTCTCTATTTCATTGGCAAAAGATGCTTGCTCAAAAAACGCTTCGGTTGTTTTCCCTGTTTCCTCAGTGTTAAGCACGATCAATACATCATAGAGGGAATTTTCTTGCTTCGCACCAACAAAATCCAAATTCGCTGCAAGTTGTTCGATTGGGTAGTTTTGATGTTCATACCCCTCTAGAATAGTTTGCTGTACCTGTGCTAAAAAGTTTTCGAATGTCATTTCCCTATCGAACTTACTCCGTAATACGACCACATTCAGGAAAAGACCGATCTGGTCTTCAAGTTGCGCATGCTCCCGGCCCGAAACTGGGGTGCCAAAACGAATATCTTCATTACCGGTATAAGCATATGATAAGACCTTGACAAGCGCAGTTACTAAAGAGAAAAAAGTTACTTGCTTCTCTTTGGCATAGCTTTCAAGGGCCTCATAATCCAACAAATCAATCTGCGTTTTATACAAAGCCCCAACCCTGTTCAAGGTGTTACTTGTCTCTGGTTTTTTAAAAGGAAATTTCAGTTTGGGGCTTGGAGATGCCAGTTTTGATTCCCAGTAGTTTTTAGCAGCCCTCATGGCCATGTCATTACGCGTCATATTTTTCCAATACGCATAGTCTTTATATTGAATACTTAGTGCTGGCAGCATTGTTGCGTTCATTGAATCTTTCGCTTTGTAAAGTACCAACAGCTGTTCTACAATTAACCGCATTGACCATCCATCACTGATCAAGTGGTGCGCATTTAGCACAAAAACATAGTTCTGATGTGTCTCTATCAAGGTTCCCCTAAACAAAGGCCCCTTGGTCAAATTGAAAGGAGCTGCTATCACCTTGGTGACGGCATCATGCAAATCTTTGAGTTCGTAAGAACTTTTCCTGAAATCGATATGTTGAAAGCTGGCCGGTAGATGCTCCAATGTTTCTACTTTTTGCATCGGCACCTCATCTTCTATTACAATGCGTGTTCTCAAAATCTCATAACGCCTTACCAATTGTTCGAAACAGTCTTTCAATTTTTCGATGTCCAAATCGCCTTCTAAGTACATGGCCATCGGCATATGGTAGGCAGCACTCTCCGGATCTAATTGATGCATTAACCAAAAGTGATGCTGGGCGGCAGAAAGCGGATAGTAATCTTGTTGTGGTGCCTTGGTAATTTTGCTATATCCATGGGCGTTTTTCGAATCGAGCAGCTTGGCCAGGGCGCGAACGGTGGTATGTTGAAAAAGCTCTTTTAGACTTACCTGTTTTCCAAAATCCTTATAGATATATGCAATAACCTGTGTAGCATTTAGACTATGTCCCCCTAATTGAAAAAAGTCGTTTGTAACTCCTACCTTTTGTAATCCGAGGGCCTGTTTCCAAATGGCTGCAAGCGTGGTTTCCGTCTTACTCGAAGGAGGTACAAACTCCATTTGGTCATAAAGCAGTGCCTCTGGCTTGGGGAGTGCTTTGCGGTTTACTTTGCCATTGAGGTTTGTTGGAAACTCATCTAACCGAACAATATGTCCAGGGAGCATATAAATCGGTAAGTGCCCCTTTAGGTATGCCAAAAGATCTTTCTCATCCAACTCGATTTCGGAACCTATATAGGCCACCAAAGCAAGTTCTTTGTTGGCCTTCTCCCAGGGAATGACCACCGCCTGTTTAACCCCAGGATACCCTATAATTTCTTGTTCCACCTCAGAAAGTTCAACTCGATTGCCTCGAATCTTCACCTGATTATCGGTTCTACCTACAAATGCAATCGTACCGTCTGCCATGTATTTGCCCAGGTCCCCTGTTTTGTAAACGATATCTTCAAATTCAGCATGCAATGGGTTTTGCACAAATTTTTTAGCCGTCAACTCAGGATTTTGAAAATAACCATTCGAACGAAAGGGTGTTTTTATCAAGATTTCCCCTAGCTCGTCAATACCGCATAATTCAGTGCCTTTTACAACTAGTGCGGCAGTATTTGAAATAGGCACTCCCAAGGGGATAATTACTCCATCATCGAAAGAAGTGTCTCCTATCTTATAAAATAATTTGGCCAAGGTAGTCTCTGAAGGGCCATAAAGATTCACCAATTGCGCTTTGGAGCCTACGATTGACTTCCAATTTCGAACATCTTTTCCATAAAGTGCCTCTCCCGCCAAGAATATGTATTCCAAAGATGTTAGGTAGTTTCGCCTACCTTCCGAGGCAATCTGATCACTTAATGACCTCAGCAAAGAAGGCACTGTATGTACAAGGTTTATCTTAGATTCTTCCAACCAGGATAGCAAGGAACTGACCCCCTTTTTTGTGTTTGGAGGAGGAATACACAGGGTTCCTCCCAGAAGTAAGGGTAAAAAGATATCTCGAAGACTTACATCAAATGACAATGGGGCAAGTTGACTCACCCGTACTTCTTGGCTCAGATTAAAAGTAGACGCTTCCCAATGGATGAAATGGCTTAACCCCTGATGCACCCCTTCTACTGCTTTGGGGACGCCCGTAGAACCTGATGTGTACATTAAATAGGCACTAGATTCCCCATTGACCTTGGGAGCGATTTTTTCTTTAGGGGCATTCATTGATATGTACCTATTTGAAGTACCTTTAGCCGATTCGATTTGATAAAATTTCCAGAGGGATTCATCTATAATTATAATTTCGGGGGAAAGCTCTGCTTCTACCAACACCCCTAAAAGCCCCGCCAATTCATCCTTCGTTGTGATGCAAATATTTGGGCGAGCTTGCTTCAGTTGATCTGCCAATCTTGCCTTTGGATGAGAAGGTTCCATAGGCATACAAATGCCTCCGGATTTAAATGTAGCCAACAGCGAAACTACATAGGCGGCACTACTAGGCAAATACGTCCCAACAACCTCTTGTACGGGCACTTTCATGGCATCAATACCGTTCGCCAGACGATTTGAATATGTTGAAAGTTCACTATAGGTAATACGCCCCTTTACACTTTCAATTGCCACGCGTTCGGACCTATTTTGATCAATAATCGTGTGAATCACTTTTTTATTTGATATTTCAGTGCTGGTTTCCATAGGCATCCTTAAAAATCATTATTAAAACTTTCCATCGCAGCCTTCTGAAATCGCTGTTGTTGTGCAAGTGCTTGCGGTGCCATTAGGGCATCTTTTAGTTGCGTTAACGTATACCCTGGGTGCTTGATCACAAGGGCCGCCAGTTTGCTGAAATCAGCGACAATCGAATCTAACGCCGCGGTACTGAACAAATCGGTTCTGTACTCCAAGTTCATTCCAATATTGGGAGTGTCCTCGAAAAAGAATGACAAGTCTAGTTTACTTGAAAAGTGCGGGGATAAATACGGTTCGGTTTCAAGAGCATCTTTTTGTCCCTCTGCGACGGTCTGAAAGCTTTCCAGGAGCAATTCTTTTGTATTCAAGACCACAAGAACATCGTACAAAGGGTTTTTGTCACCCCTAACGTCCTTGCCCAAATCGGCTACCAGCTTATCATAGGGGTAGTCTTGGTGTTCGTAGGCTTCTAAAACCGTATTTTTAATCTGTACGAGAAATTCAGAAAATGATTGCGTTCTTATGAGCTTATCCCGCAACACCACCACGTTTAAATACAATCCTATCTGGTCTTCCAACTGGGGGTGGTCTCTTCCCAATATGGGGGTCCCCAAACTAATATCTTCTGTCCCATCGTATTTAAAAAGCAGGGTCTTTACTAGGGCAATCAGGGTTGTAAACAAGGTGACTCCTGACTTTCGACTTAACAAACGAAGCGCTTCAGAGCTTTCTTCCCCGAGTTGGAAACGTGCCAATCCCCCCTTATGACTTCCTTCGGTATTTGGAACCTTATCGCTCGGTAACTTTAACCATCCCTGATCGCCGCTTAGCTTGTTCAACCAATATGTCTTTAAGTGCGTATTTGCAGTAAGTTGCTGCAGATGCCAACTTGCATAATCCTTGTATTGAATTGATAGTGGGAGCAGCTCATTTTTTTCTAAATCACGGTTGTTTTCATAATAATGGAATAGTTCTTTTACAAAAACCTTCACCGACCAACCATCACTAATAATATGATGAAGGTTTACCAATAAAACATGCTCTTGATCTGAAAGGCGAACCAATCTTGTCCTTAAAAGGGGCGCATTAGACAAATCAAAGGTGGTGGTGGCCTCTTGGGAGGCAATGTCGTTCAGCGCCTTTTCCGAATCGCGCTCATCAGAAATGTCGATTGTATTCAATGATATCGAAAGCGTATCAAGGCCTGCAATTTTTTGCATAGGTACACCATTGACCAGTACAAAAGAGGTTCTTAATATCTCATGACGTTCTATCAATTTATACAAGCCGGTCGTCAAAGCAGGTTCGTTCAACATGCCTTTTAACCGCATCCCCCCGGCCATATGATAGGCCGAGACACTATTCCCCGATTGATCAATGATCCAGAATCTTTTCTGCGCATGTGTCAACGGATAATGAGATGCTATTGCAATCTTGGGAATTTCAGTGAGTGCCTTATTCTTCTTTGCTTCTATAACCTTCGCCAATGACAGGACCGTAGCATTTTCAAAAAACTCCTTTAGACTTAATTGTTTGCCTGTTAGTTCATAGATCTTTGTAACAATTCTCGTCGCAGTAAGGCTGTGACCCCCTAACTGAAAAAATGTATTATTAACGCCTACCTTGGCGAGGCCGAGTACTTCTTTCCAAACTTCGGCCAATGCTTTTTCTAAATCGTTTGCAGGCGCAACGTAGTCCATTGTTTCATACAATATTTCCTCTGGACTTGGCAATTGTTTTCGATCTACTTTGCCATTTAGGTTTACTGGAATCGTATCCATTGCCACATAGTACGCCGGGCACATATAAGAAGGCAGGTGTTCCGATAAAAAAGACCGCATACCGACCTCATCGACACCTTTGATTTTCTGGAAGTAACAGACCAGTACTTTTTCATTCTCGGGTCGGTTCAGCGCTTGGATCACAACCTCCCCGATTCCTTTAAAGGTGCGTATTGTTTCCTCTACCTCGGAAAGTTCTACCCTGTTTCCCCTTATTTTTATCTGATTGTCTTTACGACCTACGAAAAGAACCTCCCGATTTGCGTTAAACTTCCCTAGATCTCCTGTTTTGTAAACGATATCCTCATAATCATCGTGTAACGGGTTTTGAACAAACTTTTCCGTGGTTAATTTCCTGTTTTTAAAGTACCCTTTACTTCTAAAGGGGGTTTTAATATAGATTTCACCTATTTCACCCACCTCGCACAAATCAGTATTGTGAATCACCATCACAGCGGTATTGGAAATGGGATTTCCCAAAGGAATCACCGAGTTGTTTTCCAAAGGAAGGTCTCTTAGCCTGTAAAAGAGTTTTGCGAGGGTCGTCTCAGATGGCCCATACAAATTAACCAGTTTTGTATGCTTCCCAGCGGTACGATACCAACTGGCCACGTCACTACCATACAGTGCTTCACCTGCTAAGAAAACTGTATCCAAATGGTCTAACCTTCCATGTTTCATTACCATTTTGGTCAATAAGCGAAACAGGGTCGGAACGGTGTGTATATGGGTTATTTTGTTTTTTTGTAACCAATGATACAGGTTTTCGGGGGTCGCCTTGGTTGCATTGTCCGGTATGAAAAGGGTACCGCCAGAAAACAATGGCAAAAAGATATCGCGGAGGCTTACATCAAATGAAACAGGGGCCAACTGGCTCACTCTTGCCGAGGGTCCCACCTCAAATTCTGTATGCTGCCAATGAATAAAGTGACTTAAGCCTTTTTGTACCCCTTCTATCGCTTTTGGCATTCCTGTTGACCCGGAAGTATACATCAGGTATGCGCTATCGTCCCCTTTGCTTCGTAAAGGAACCGCGTTTATTTCATTGGGCAGACCTTTTAAAATTGTTTCATTTTCACCTTCTATTAAACGCAATATCGTCGGCGCTTCTCCTACAAGCAAGATTTTCGGGATAGCTCCCGTTCCCTCTGCCACCAGCTCCTTTAGAGCATCTAAATGAATAGCGTTGGTTATCAATACCTTTGGAGCTGCCTGTTTCAGCTGCTGCAGTTGTCTTTTAGGAGGATGCCCAATCTCTAACGGCATATGGATCGCTGCGGCCTTTAAATTTCCCAAGAGGGAAGCTATGTATTCGATACAGGAAGGTAAGTAAGTTGCGACAACATCGCCTTTTTCAATACCAAGTTGCACAAGGCGATGTGCAATGTGATTCGAAAAATGAAATAGTTCTTCGTAGGTACTCTTGCCATGTTCTGAAACCACGGCATCTTTGCCCCCATGGGCCGCACACTGAAGATCGATCAGCGTATGTATTACTTTTTTATCTACTGTTGCCATTATCATTGGTACTTTGCTATTTAGAATTCATCACTCATTACCGATTTCCCTTCCTGCAACATACTGGCGTACAGGGCATTTTTGGCATCTTTAAAGCTTGATTTTTGAACTACTAGAGGCGCTTCTATATCAAAGGAGGTGCGATAGTTCAATTCCACCACTTTCTTTTCCATATTTGAATGAAAATATTGTGGATCCACCTCGCTATTGTGTACGATCAACGTTCGTAACCAGGGGAGACTTTCTTTAAAAAGCCCTTTTTTCGCGAGCTCTTCAAAAACGGCCTTACCACAGCGTATATGCAAATGCCGGTACCGCTCAATGATATCTTGATCGTAGGTATTCTTCAGTGCACTAAGATGATCCAAGCCGTTCATTACCTCATCGGGTTCCAATCCAAAGTCTATTAAACAGGCAAGCTCATCTACCCCATATCTGCGTAGTTTTTTAATCATAGCCGCGCAGCGGTCCGCATCTCCTAAAAGCCCTGCGAATTCATAGAAGCGTTCGAACGCGATTTCAAGTAGTTCTTCTAACAAATCCTCTGGAATTTCACCATCGATCGTACCATATCTGCCAATGGCTTCTTTATGTTTTTCCGGATTATTCTGCTTTACCATAGACTCGATCAAATGCACAGAGGAGCGTATATAGGCTTTAAGCGGTTCCCGTACCTTTTTTTTAATCGTAGCATCCTCTTTGCCCACAAAAGTGTGCACCATTACAGATACCGTCCTGGAATCCGGATCATAACCGTTATCATTCAATGAGGTGCGATAGGCCTGAATTTTTTCTATAAGTTGATCGGTATCTTGCCATAACAAATGTGTAAGAATATTGGCGCCCATTTTCCCCGCATCGATAAAGCTCTCGGTCTTCCCGGAAACCGTTACCCAAATAGGAAGTTCTTTTTGCACTGGTTTCGGGAAAATCCGTATCGGGATATCGGCGTCTAAACCATCCTTAAAATTGATGCTTTCCCCTTTCCATAATTGCTGCACTTCCTTTATTTGTTTGTGCATCAGTTCATGCCTATTGGGGTAGGCTTCGGGATTGAAAATAAAATCATTGCTTTGCCAACCCGAGGCAAAAGAAACGGATGCCCTACCGTGTGACAGGTTATCGATTACCGACCAATCTTCCGCGATTCGCACACTATGGTGCAAAGGCGAAACAATGCTACCGCACCTTAGCTGTATGCGATCGGTGATGGTCGCCAAGGCAGCGCTCAATACCGATGGGTTCGGGAACAACCCTCCAAATTCGTTAAAATGCCGTTCTGGAGTCCATACGGCCGAATATCCATTTTCATCTCCATGCCGCACACTATCCAAAACCATTTTGTATTTATCATTGGTGGCAATCGTTCTTGGATAGCTGCCAAAGTAGAAAAGACTAAACTGCATGGGGAACGCACGCTCGGAGGGCACTAGTTTCTTGAGTTCCCTATAAGGATCAGCAGTTGCTAAAACCTGTATAAACTGCCCTCCTTGCATCAGTACCCATAGCGCCTCGATTACAAATTGCGGTAACGGCAGCGTTTCAAACACGAAGTATTTATGATACCTGTCCAAACTAACCATGGAATCGAGCAATTGGAACGCTTCGAAAAGTTCTTTTTGAATGATCCGATGTTTTTCAACCGTTCTATTTTGTTGTTGAAAAAAAGTAAAGGACAAGCTCTCATGATCCACTGCGTTCTTCCATTTTCCTTTTTGCCCCTCGCTATTGTATCCTCCCTTATCATGAATCGTAATATAGGGCGGCGCGTCCGACATGGGATGCGCCTCTTTCGAATCCTCCCCCAGCATCACCAATGGATTTTCGGAATCAATTATGAAAGCTATTTCAGTTGCGGTGCAGGAGTTATCGGCAATCAGCAACTCTATTCCCGTTTCAAATGCGGCAAACACAGCCTTTAGACATGCAGCACGGCTTGTTGGAAGCACAAGTACCTTCTTACCAAGGGTTTCGCCTTTGAAATGCGTTTGTAACCGTTCAATTATAGTACTTGCACCATCACAGATATCAAGGTAAGAATAGGCGCAACCACCTTCCTTAAAGGCTATTTGTGCTTTTTGTATCAGCGCCTGTTGTTCAAACCGTTTTCCTATTGATTCTGTATTCATAATTGAGTTCATTTATATTAACAAGTCTAACAGCTTGGCATTTTGAATTGTTCCAGAAAAACTCCGAAAGTGAGTACGATCATCAACAAATCATTTTCAAATGTTTGATTGACGTTAAAGCTGTCGGCGCTGTACATTTTCTTTAGTCTTTCTACCACTTCTGGGTCAAAATAACCTTGCCTTTTAATGGTTTCTGTTGAAAGGATATCATTAATCCATTCGATATCCCTGCGCATTAGATATGGGCTGCCGGGTGCTACAAAACTGAACTTTTCACGCGCTATGATCTGCTTTGGCAAATGCCGTTCAGAACATTTCTTCAAAATGTATTTTTCTTTTAAATCTTTGAGTTTTAATGCAGAGGGAATTGTTTTTACAAACTCTAACAAGTTGATATCCAGAAACGGATACCGGGCTTCTACGGAATTTGCAAAACTTACGCGGTCGCCATGATCCGCGAGAAGGTGATCGGAAATACGAAGTTTAAAGTCGATATAAGACCGTTTATGCAGTTTACTTCTACCATCTAGTTTCAGCTTATCTACCGGGCCTGTAACCGAACTATCGAATTCTGACAATCGTTCGCGAATGTCTTTCGCATACAATACTTCTTTTGTATCCCGGAAAGCGTTGTAATCACGTTCATAAAAAAAAGAGCTGTCACCCCATAATTGCAGTCGGTTCTCCCGTTCCATAAGCTCCTCCATATCTAGGATTCCAGCTGACAAGTCCGCTCTTTGTTGATCAAACCGATACCCTACATAACCTGCGAACATCTCGTCGGCCCCCTCACCGGTCAAAACCACTTTTAATTTTGAATCACTCACCAACTGAGATAGTGCAAGACTACAGGTATTGTAACTTTCTTTTAAAGGAGCCTCGGCATGGTAAACAGCCCTTTGCAGTGAGCTGGCGATATTTTCACTACCAAACTTTGATTCATGATGAATGGAGTTCACATGGGACGACATCAAATGCTGGTAATAGCTTTCATCAATTGTATCGTCTTCAAAAGCAATGGAAAACGAATGTCGTTGCACTTTGGGATGTATTTTATGGGCATAGGAAGCGATTAGGGAAGAATCGAGTCCTCCGCTCAGATAAAAGCCTACCGGGACATCGGCCTTTAGTCTATATTCAGTAGATTTTTGTAACAATGCATCGAGTTGATCCACGTAATCTTCTTCCTTGTATTCCTGTATTTCCTCTGCCTCTTTGGGATAGGTCATATCCCAATACTCACGAAGCTTCACATCCTTATCATCAACCAACATAAAATGCCCTGGAGGTACACAAATAATATCTTTGAACATGGTGGTAGGGCTTGCCATTCCCGGAAAGGTTAGAATTTGATCAAGCCCTTTCATATTCACATTCCTAGGCACCTCAGGATGTTCCAACAGCGCTTTGATTTCTGAAGCGAAAAGAAAAGCATTGTTATTGTTATAATAAAATAAAGGCGCGATTCCCACATGGTCCCTTGCCAGAAAAAGACGTTTTTCATTGCTATCGTAAAGCGCTATTGCAAATTGACCATTGAGATGAGACAGCAGTTCTACTCCGTACTCTTCATAGAGGTGTACTATTACTTCGATATCGCTATTGGTTCGGAAGGTGTGTCCTTTTGCAACAAGTTCCGCCCTTAATTCATGATGGTTGAATATTTCGCCATTACACACAAGCATTAAGGACTTATCCTCATTGTATAGGGGTTGGTTCCCCGTATCCAAATCAACAATAGACAGTCTTCTAAATCCAAATGAAACCTTGTCATTATGACTGTAGCCGAAATCATCGGGTCCTCGATGGGTCAGGACATCTGCCATTCTACGGAATAATGCTTTATCCGTTTCCCTATTCTTATAAAAATATGCCCCTACAATGCCGCACATATGGTCTTGTTTAGTTGTTTAAAAATCTTCTTTAAGTTCTTTTTTCAATGCCTTTTTATGATCTTGATGCTGCGTTGCTTCTTGATTGGAAGACAGTTCACTTTTTAATTGTTGTATACTCTTAAAGGGGTCTTCCAAAACTCGGTTCAATAACCAGCCAAAGTCACGTACCATTTCACTAATCGTATTAGATTTAAAAAGGTCTAGCCTGTATTCAATTTCTATTTCCAAACGAGTTCCCTGCATAATAAAAAAGGTAAGGTCTAGCTTGCTTGTTTTATGTGTTAAACCATAGGGACTCATACTTATCCCATCTCCCAATTCGAGTCCGGAAAAGAAGGCTTTGTCGGTGATGTTCTTATCGTTTGTGATATTTCCCAAAGTCACCAAGGTGACCAATACGTCGTAAAGTGGGTTTCTACCTTCTTCTGGTGGAATCGCCACGGTATCTACCAACATATCGTATGGTACCCGTTGGTGCTCAAGGCCAGATAAGGTGGTGTTTTTCACCTGCTGTAGGAACGCTTTGAAGGTCGTGGTTCTTTTAAAAATATCACGTAGAACAATGACGTTCGAGTAGTATCCTATTTGATGTTCAAAAGCCTTATGATCTCTACCTGCCACCGGTGAACCGATGGTAATATCTTCTTGACCACTATGTTTGTACAAGAGTACCTTGATAATTGCCAAAATTGCGATGAAAGGGCTTACACCTTCTTTTTTACTAAACTCCTTTAAAGCATTATAATTTTCAGGAGCTATAACAACCGTCTCCTTGGCACCTTCATGACTCCTGACCTCCTTTCTAGGAAAATCGGTCTTCAGCTGAAGGGGTTGATACGGTTCTTCAAACTGCTGTTTCCAATACGTCAAATGCCTTCCTATCTTATCTTCGTCCAAATAATTGTTCAACCAAGAAACATATTCCTTGAAATGAACCTTCATATTTGGTAATCCGTGCGGTTTTTGATTTGCATAAGCCTGGTACAAAGACCGTATTTCATGTAGCACTACCCCATGAGACCAGGCATCACAGGCCATATGATGAATGACCAAAATAAGTATGAAACCGGTATCGGAAAGCTGAAGCAGCGTCATTCGAATCAAGGGACCTTTTTCAAGACTGAAAAACCGATTTGCTATTTCTTCTGATTTTTGTTTCACCACTTCGGGCTGCATCTTGTGCGACCGAAAGTCGATTATTTCAAAAATCTGTTCTTCTTTAAAATCAACCAGCATATTTACTTTTTGCTTGATTCTAGCGTCTATGACATGATAGGTTGTCCGTAATACTTCATGACGGTTCACAAGTTCAAGACACGCTTTTTTCAAGGCATTTACCTGAAGCGCTCCCTTGATAGAATGAGATGATATCATGTTGTAAGCAGACGCGTCCAAGCCCATATTTTCAAGAATCCACAGACTCTTCTGGGAGGGTGATACGGGATAAAATTCCTGTTCTTTTAGGGGTACAATTGCGATCTCTTTTGTGATTACTATGGACTTCTCAATGGTTCCCATTACCTCGGTAGCGAGTTGTTCGATACTCGCCCCGTCCAGTATTTTCTCAATTCCGATTTCAATTCGCAATTGTTGAAACCGATTTCTTAGTTCCATTGCCATCAATGAATCCATTCCAAGTTCCATTAAAGGTCTGTCTGTGGCTATCGTCGAGTCTTCCGTACCGAAAGACATGACCGCCGCGATTTCATTCTGAATCGTTTCTTTTAAAAACCCGTATCTGGCTTCCTTATCAAGTAGTTGAAGTTCTTTATGGAATGCGTCGCCTGCCGTGGTGTCCGTTTCTTTAAAATTTATATGGAAGTTTGCATAGAGCGTCGGAACCTCCCCAAGACGTTGTTGCATCACCGAGGTGAATCGCTCTTCGGCGATACCAGTAATCACATGCTGATGAATATCGCTATTTAAAGCTACCGCCAAGTGTTCAAAAGCCTCCTCTTTTTCAAGATATTCCAGCCCGAGCGCCCTTATTCTGTCGGCATCGCCCGTACCGGTGCTAGCGGCCATACCACCGCTAATGTCCCAAGCTCCCCAATTGATGGTGTGAATCGGTAATGAAAGATTTTGTCTGTAATCTGCCAAAGCATCTAAAAAGGAATTCGCCATAGCATAGTTGGCCTGACCTATAGATCCTAGAATAGAAGTGAAAGAAGAAAAAAGCACAAAATAATCAAGTGCATATTCCCTGGTAAGTTCATGCAAATACCAAGCACCCGATGCTTTTGGCCTAAACGATTTCTCAAAATGGTCTTTTGTTTGATTAATAATGGTCGCATCTTGCAACACCCCTGCCAAATGGAAAACACCTTTTAATGCATGTGCCGTTGGTATGTTCTCAATAACTGCTTCCAGTTCTTCCTTATTACTGACATCTACCCTTTTGTACGTCACCTTTACATGGTTGGCCCGCAAGGTTTCCATAGCGCTATTTGCTTCTAAAGAGGCAGCACTTCTTCCAATAAGAAGTAAATGTTCCACGGCCGTGTTTGCAACCAACCAAGTTGCAAGTGCCAAACCAATACTTCCCAAACCACCCGTAATAAGCACCGTTCCTTTTAGTGCAAGCGGTTCTTTTTTACTTTCTATTGACGCCAAAGGTTTCCGAAGGGGTTTTAACCGCATGCCGAGAAGCGTATTGTTCTCGATACTCATCTGACGTTCGCGCACATTTTCACTTGTATCCTGCAACACCGATCTTAGGGTTGTCAAAGAAGTTTGTTTTGCCACCGAAAGCACCCTTAAAGGCAGATGATAATGTTCCTGAGCGAAAACCCGAGCCAATCCTTGCAATGGAACATTTGTTAAACCTACGCCATTGGCATCCAACCCCGAAACGGTATCTGTAAGCCACCACACAGCATCCAGCTCCTTCAGACTGTGACTTTGAGGGTTTGAAATCCAAGACTGTAATTGATGCAATGCTCCAATACTTCTTTCTTCAAAATTCTGAATCGTGAAATCTACTTCTTTCGAACGCCAGTCTACGATTACACCCGTAATCTGTTCTTGACGAGATAGATTCATCAGTTCTTCCCAACTGGTGACTTCCAAAACTGTATCTCCCGCCCTTATTAATTCCTCTTTGAGCGCTGTATTGTCCAAGGTAAACTCTTGAGATATCAAAACCCACGATTTCGCCACCGCATGCGAGGCATTTGTTTTGTTCAATACCAGATTCTCCCATTCTAATTGAAAACGCTTGGTCACCGATTGCTTTTTGGTAGTATCAATAAATAGTGTCAGGGGCATTTTACGCAGTACCACCTCCGCCAGGCCGCCTATTACTTTTCCAAAACTATTGGCCATTGTTACGGAAAAGGACAGGGTAGTATCGCCAACAGTTCCTGTCTTGTGTTCCAATCGTACCCAAAGTTCATTTTCTCCGGTAGTTTTAATGTGATACTTTTCAACACGGTCTGGCAAGTAGAGGGTATTGGAGCCGGTTGTATCGTACATCAGAGCGGCCGCTTGAAAGGCACCATCCAATATTGCAGGGTGTAATACATATGAGGAATTTCCAGTTTCTTTTGATAGCGCTACTCTTGCAAGAATTCCGTTATCTATCTCATACAATTCCTTAACTCCTCTGAAAATTGGTCCGTAGTTCAAACCAACCTGGGCCAGTTGTGCATAAAAAGTAGGAATCGTTGTTGCACTAGGTTTCTCCTGTAAAGCCGGTACATCAAGCACCTTATTATCCTCCATATCCTCCATTGAACCAATAACACCGGAAGCATGTTTCATCCATTTGGTACCCGAATCTGGCTTACCATAAATGTCAAATTTAAGTTGCTCTTCGCTGGTGTTTCCAATAAATTGTATTTGAACGGTATCGGATAAAGCTAGTACCAGCGGTGAATGGAACTGCATGCCGGAGATACAAAAATCACCCCCCTTTTGCTCCTTAATAAATCCTTGTACCACTTCAAAGAAAACCGCTGCAGGGAGTACTATTTTATCACCGACTTGATGGTCTTCCAAATAGGGAAACCGATCTAAGGAAATGGTAGTTTCATATGCATGCTCACTTTGTGCTAGAGAGAGTTTTGATGATAAGAACGGGTGTTTTGTAGAATCAATCGTCTTGGGGGAGGTGCCGATAACGGCTTCTACCCAATAGCGCTTGCGTTGAAATGCATATTTAGGTAGGTTTAGCCTTAACCCCTCGCGGCCTTTGTAGAAGTTTTTCCAGTCAATTGAACTACCTCTTGTATAACATTTCCCCAAACCTTCAAACACCATTTCAATATCCGAATGATTTTTCCGAAGAAAACCACCAAATACAAGTTCCCTTTCTTTTTCTACAATCTGAGATATTAATGCGGTAAGGGTTGGCTGCGGTCCCATTTCCCAATAGCAATTTATACCCATCGCTTCCGTTGAACGCACTCCCTCTAAAAAGTCTACCGTAGCAACAATATGTTCCACCCAATATTCGGGCATCAAAATTTCTTCCCGAGTCAGTTTTCCTGAAATATTACCGATAAGTGGATACAACGGTTTTTTAAATGAAATTTCCTTTACAACCTTTTCGAAACTATCTAAAATGGGCCGCATCAAATGGGAATGAAAAGCGTGCGACACCTGTAATAATGTAGCTGCATACCCTTTTTCTTTTGCTTTTTCACAAATCGTTTCAACAGCCTTTCGTTCGCCTGAGATGACCGTTTGATGCTGGCCGTTCTTTGCCGCGATCACTACCTTTTTGCTATAATTTATCAGTATTTCATGCGTGACTTCCGCACTACAACGCAGCGAAGCCATCGCCCCTTCTTTTGGCAACGATTGCATTAACCTTCCCCTTGCCGTGACCAGTTTCACCGCATCATCTAAATCAAAAACTTCTGCTATACATGCCGCTGTAATTTCTCCGATACTGTGTCCTATTAACACGGTCGGACGTATTCCCCAAAACATCCACAACTTGGCTAGTGCATATTCCAAAGAAAAAAGTGCTGGTTGTGTGTAGAGGGTTTCGTTTAGGTAAGCGGTGTTTTCAGTGTTGAAAATGACTTCCTTCAAATCGATCTCCAAGTTTCTGTTAAACCGCTCCAAACACGCATCCAAATGATCTCTAAAAACAGGTTCGGCCTCGTATAGCTCTTGGCCCATAGTGGCATACTGCGACCCTTGACCTGTAAATACAAAGGCAATTTTTAATTCTTCTTTAGGTTGAATTCGGAAATCGTCCCAATTTGCCAAAGTCGCTTTTACATCGGCCAATTGGTCTGATTTAAATGCTATCCTGTGGGAAAAATGTGTTCTATGTACTCCAAGGGTGTATGCCAGATCAGCGAGGTCTAGTTGCTTTTCAGTATTGATATAGGACAGCAAGTTTTTTACTTGACCTTGAAGCGCCTCCCGATCATGGGCAGAAATAGTAATCAATTGTGACTTTTCAGGTCCTTTTGAAGCGGACACTTGCCTCTCAACGGTTATGCCCTCTTCCAAAACTAAATGTGCATTGGTACCACTAAAACCGAAGGAACTTATACCCGCCAAACGAGGTTTTCCATTCTTGGCCCAAACTGTATTCGATGCTGTAATTTTCAGCGGAAGCGTTTCCCATGGAATATGTGGACTTGGCGTATTGAAGTGAATGTTCGCCGGAATTAGCTGGTGTTTCATGGCCAAGACCGTTTTTAATAACCCGGCAATTCCTGCAGCTCCCTCACAATGGCCTATGTTGCTTTTCACAGACCCGACCAATAAAGGGGTTGCCTGTTTTTCTTTTTCACCAAAAACAGTTCCTAAGGATTGTAATTCAATAGGATCTCCCAAGGGTGTTCCGGTTCCATGGGCTTCGATATAATCTATTTCCGAAGCATCTATCTTGCTTTGTTCCAATGCCCTTCTGATGACCGCTTGTTGTGAGGGGCCATTTGGTGCGGTAAATCCTTGACTTTTCCCATCTTGATTTACCGCACTCCCTCGAATAATGGCATGAATTTGATCCCCATTGGCGAGGGCATCCGAAAGCCTTTTTATGAGAACAACACCACAGCCTTCACTGCGTATATACCCATCGGCGTTGGCATCAAAAGAATGGCAGTGCCCAGTGGCCGAAAGTGCGTTCAATTTGCTAAAATAGACACTGCCTTGTGGTGATAATACTAAATTGACTCCCCCCGCAAGCGCCTGGTCGCATTCTCCGTTTCGCAGTGCCTGAATTCCTAAATGAACGCTGACCAGGGAAGAAGAACAAGCGGTATCTATTGCCATGCATGGGCCTTTTAAACCCAACCAATACGATATTCTTCCTGCGATGGCACTATGGGAGCTCCCTAACATCGCATAGGCATCTATTTGTCTTGCATCGGACATGACCTTTGCCTGGTAATCAATTCCGCACATCCCAAAATAGACTCCTGTATTGCTATTCTCGACAGCGCTCTTCGTAAGGCCTGCATGTTCCAAGGCTTCCCAACTTGTCTCCAATAAAAGACGCTGTTGGGGGTCGATACTAATAGCCTCCCTGGGGGAAATGCCAAAAAAGGAAGCATCAAAAGATTCTATATTCTTTAGAAAGCCTCCGTGCCGTACATACATTTTCCCTTGAGCATCCCTATCCTGACTATACCATTCGTCAATGGACCAACGTTCTTTCGGTATTTCGGAAATTCCGTCTACCCCATCAACTAAATTAGACCAGAACATTTCCATATTTTCGGCTCCGGGGAAACGCCCGGAATAGCCGACAATTGCAAATTTTTCTTCCGATGTTTGTTCAGAGCGAATCGTGTTTTCTTTCTGCCCTCTTGCCTTGTCCGTACGATCGTTCAAATATGTTTCGTAAAGGTGAAGGGCACATGTTTCTATGGTCGGATAATCAAACAATAGCGATACTGGCAGTATCTTACCAACCGCCGAAGAAATTCGATTTCTCAATTCTACTGCCATCAAAGAATCCAGACCTGCCTCCATTAAAGGCGCGGCAGTAGAGATTGAAGTTGCTTCTTGAACAGACAATACCTTGGCAACTTCCTTTTGAAGGAAAGTTTCCAAATAACCGATGCGTACACTCGGGGCCAAAGAAACCAACTGTTCCTTTAGACTGTTTCTTTTAAATGGTGCTTCATCAGCTGCGGGTTGTGCGTTTAGAAAATCTTGGTAGGTAGTAGGTATACCATCTACATTCGTTTCGAGATAAGCAGCGAATCTTTTTGAATTTAAGGAAACGGCTATTGTATTTTCGTGAGAGGTGCGGGAAATTGTTTCCAACATTGCCAAACCTGCGGTCGTTTCCCAAGAATTAATACCAATGGAGGCCATTCGTTGTCGATCCAATTCTAAGACTCCTCCAAGCCCTATCAACTCCCATGGCCCCCAATTTATGTTTTGTGACGTAAGACCTTTTGCCCTCCTATAGGTCGCAAGTGTATCTAAAAAAGCATTTGCAGCGGCATAATTCCCCTGCCCCGAAGATCCCATAACGGATGCTATCGAGGAAAAAGTAACGAAGAAATCCAAGGGTGTTTTCAGGGATACCCTATGTAAATTCCATGCCCCTCGTACTTTTGCGGCAAAAGGCTTGAGAAATTTTTCCTGTGTTTGATTTTCCAAAACCGCATCTTCCAAAACCCCGGCCAGATGCAGTATACCCGTTAATGGATATTCCGCCACATACGGGGCGATGCTTTTTTCCAGGTTTTCTAATTCACTTACATCTGTTGCTATATAGTGCACGGGAATGCCTTTTTGCGAAAGCTTTTCCACTACTTTTTTTATTGCGGCGTTGGATTTTCTTCTACCTATCAATAGCACTTGGGCTATGTTGGCACCACCGGAAATTAGCCAATTCGTAACCACTTGTCCCAATTGCCCTGTGCCACCTGAAACGATTACCGTACCGGCTGATGACCGTAAATGAGGGGGGGTCTTTTCATGTATATTGCCGATTTCGGCATTGGGTTCCCGTAACGCTCCGAAACGAAGCGCCTTGCATGAAGTAGCATCACAGACCAATTGACGTTCTTTTCCAGCCGCTCCATTGCAAATGGCCGCCACCATGGCTAAATTGTAGTTGGCAGATCTGATGTCTATCATACCAAAATCGAACATTTGTACTTCCTGCATGAAGACCCTTCCCAATCCCCACAGCCCGCCATGGGCTAGTCCTATTTCACTACTCGTATCATATACATCTTTGGTGACCCACCAATAGTGTTTTAGATTTTGAAGAGCGCCCTCATTCTTTTTTGCGGTAATGAACTGCAGTTGCTTCAAAGCGGTAACGCAAATGGTTTCCGCAGTAATGGCTATTGTTTTTTGAATGGGTTCTGGCCAAAGTACCCCGATGCCATCAACTGATGAAAAATCGGTATAGTTGTATAGATCTTCCAAGTCTTCTAGAACAACTACTTTGGAGTCCAATTCGCGCAATTTCTCTTTTAGGGAGCTTTTTCCTTTATCATCCCCCAGTAACAACCAGGTTGGTTGTACAGACAGCTTTTCAATTTTGCCCAATTGAAAAGGCTGTTTTGTAAGCCTATAAAGGACCGGTATAGAAGCGGCTGCGCTATCTGCAATCCTAGGGCTACGATGTTCGGTGAGATGTACGGAATCGATACTGGCTACAGCTTGCCCGTGCTGATCCCATATTGACAATGAAAATGATGCAGGTTTCACATTTGCCTTGGCCGCTGTACTATTCTTTATTTTCACCCATAGGCCAGATACCCCTCTTTCATAAAGTTTGTAACCTTCAAATTTGGTAGGTAACCATAATTTTTCATCCTGAAACCACCTATTGAATATAAGCTGTAGGCAGTTATCTAAAAGTACCGGATGCAACTTATAATTCGCCGCTTCTTTTTGCGTACTTGGAGTGCCGTTTACAAATGCATATACCCCATCCTCACCATCGTAAGCCTCGGTAACACCTTGTAACAAGGGCCCATATTGAATTCCATATTGCGCAATGGCATCGTAAAAGTTCTGTAAATCAATGGCTTTTGAGTTGGCGCGAACCTGTTCTAAATCAAGCATTTCCGGTACTTGAGCCCCAAGGTCCTCTACCACCTTTCCTTGGGCACATAGTGTCCATTTCGATTGATTATCCGAACTATTCCGGACAAAAACTTCCAATAAAAATTCCTTCCCTATTTTTTTTATTTTCACTTGAAGTGTAGCAGCTGCAGCTACCGCAGTAACAATTGGAAGCTCGTGTACAAAACTTTCCAGCTTATAGGACTTTTCCTTGGGCAAGAAATCGGCAATACCCGTTTGGAGCAGCTCTAAATAGAATGCAACAGGAACTAGCATTTCACCGTTCACCTTAAAATCCTCTAGATATGGAAACAGTTCTGTCGAAACCAATGTTTCAAAAGCAGCATAGTACTCTTTAGCGTCAAGCTCTGGAGATAACATGCTACCTTCGAAAAATGCGGACTCCTTCTCTTGGTGTTTTTCTAAGTGTACCCAATAGCGCTGTCTATCAAAAGGATATGCGGGAAGTGGAACAAATTGTCCCCCGTTATCTTGGTAAAATCCATTCCAATCTATCGTACCACCACTCAGGTAATAGGTACCCAAACTTTCCAGTATGGGGAAGCCATCGGCTCTATTTTTTCGCAGTGACGGCAATAGCAGACTTGTTTTGGAAATCATAGGATCTGCCACAGCAAGAAGTCCCAAGAGGGTAGCTTGTGGACCAATCTCTATGAAAGTGTTGCATTCATTTTCCAGGAGGCTCTCTAATCCCTTTTGGAAATGTACGGTCGCCGTAACATGTGAAAGCCAATAGACCTTGTTACTCATTTCATCAGTAACTTCCTGCCCCGTAACAGTACTTATCATGCGGTAGGTAGGCTTTTCAAAGGTAAGTTCCTTCAAAACTGTCTCAAACGCCTCGAGCATCGAACGCATTAATGGCGAATGAAAGGCATGAGACACCCTTAGTTTCTTGCCTTCGATTCCCTGTTTCGCCAGTCTTTTCTTCACCGCTTCCACCTGATCTATTCTTCCAGAAACAACCACCTGATTCGAAGAATTGATAGCGGCCACCGATACCAAATCAAAAGAGCCGATGGCTTTGGTCGCTTGAAGTTCCGTACAAGAAAAAGCCATCATAGTGCCCCCTTTCGGTAATTCCTGCATTAAACTCGCTCTTGCGGAAACCAGTTTTACGGCATCTTCTAGGCTGAACACACCAGCTAGACAGGCCATAGCAATTTCTCCGATACTATGCCCCATGAGTATCTCGGGAACAACACCCCACGAAATCCATAGTTTTCCCAAGGCATATTCAATAGCGAACAAAGCGGGTTGGGTTAATTTGGTATTGTTTATATCTTCTCCTTCCAAAGCCTTTCCCTGTAATACCTTTAAAAGATCTGTTTGAAGCAACGGGTTTAAAAGATTTACACAGGTTTCAAAATAGTGCCTAAAAAGCGGCTCCGTTTTATAAAGCCCCATTGCCATCCCGACATACTGCGCCCCTTGCCCCGTAAAAAGAAATGCCGTTTTTTGAACCCTGCGATGCGACAACGAAGGCGCAACCGCATAATCATCAAACAAATTTGCGGGCAACTTTTCGTTTACAACCGGCACAACGGCAATACTTCTATGGGAATAGCCTGTTCGAAATAGTGCCTGACTGAAAGCAATATCATGTAGACGATACTCTTGAACGCTTTTGGTGCTTAATAGTGATTGTTTGATCTGCGCCAACGCACTGGCACTTTTTGCTGCCGTCGGAACTAAATAAAAGTTTCTGTGATAGTTCTTTTTAGTTTTGTGTTTCGGAATAGGCTTTTTTGGAGGTTCTTCCAAAATCAGATGCGAATTCACACCACCGAAACCAAAGGAGCTTACCGCACCCATCAAAGGGGTATTGGATGGGGATTCCCATTTGCTCAAGTCGGTATTTACCCGAAGATTGAAGCGTTCCCAAGGGATATGCTTATTCTTTTTATGGAGATGTGGTTGTCCGGGTATTTGACGATTTTTGAGGCACAAAGCCAGCTTAATGAGTCCTGCAATTCCCGCTGCAGATTCAAGATGTCCAATATTGGCTTTAACCGCCCCTATGCTAAGGGGAGTACTCCTCTTTGTACCTCCGTAAACAGCTTGTAGTGCATTTACTTCGATTGGGTCACCAAGGGAGGTACCGGTACCATGGGCCTCTACATAGCCGATGGCTTCCACAGAAACCCCGGCTTTGGTAATTGCCTTTTTTAATACCGCCTGCTGCGCCAAGCCGTTTGGTGCAGTGAGGCCATTGCTATGACCATCTTGATTAATGGCCGAACCTTTAATTATACCTACAATGGCATCTCCTTCCGCAACCGCCTTTTTTAAGGGTTTCAATAAAACCAAACCGCAGCCTTCACTTCGTACGTACCCATCTGCGGAATCATCGAAGGTCTTGCAGCGCCCATTCGGTGATAACATATTTGCCTGAGACAGGGCGACCGATACCTCTGGACTCAAGATCATATTCACACCACCCGCTAAGGCCAGCGCGCATTCACCGTTTCTCAAACTCTGTATTGCATTATGCACGGCTACCAAAGAAGAGGAGCAAGCGGTATCAATGGCAATACTTGGCCCGTTAAAATCATAGTAATAGGAAAGGCGATTGGCAGCAATACTCAAAGCGCCCCCTAGACCAGAATAAACGTCTTGCTCTGCCTTTTTGATCAGGTCGCTATAATTGCTTTGACTTATCCCAAGAAAGACACCGGTATCAGATCCTTTCAAATTTTCCGGTAGATACCCACAGTTTTCAAATAACTTATGACTTTGCTCTAGCAATATTCGTTGTTGAGGATCCATCTGGCGTGCCTCGCGTTCATGTATTCCAAAAAAGTTGGCATCGAACAAATCTATATCCTTAATAAAACCACCATGCTTACTGTTAATTTTATTCTTTTCGGGAAGCGCACTGAAATAGGTATCGTTGTTCCAACGTTCGCTAGGAACTTCCGAGATGGAATCAACTTTGTTGACAAGGTTTGCCCAGAACTCCTCTAGATTGTCCGCTCCAGGAAATCTGCAGGACATACTTATAATAGCAATCGGCTCGTCCTCCAAAACGGCCGTATCTTCGACCAAGGGCGTAGTTTCTCCGTGAAGTATGAAATTCGATAGACTCTTAACATCTGAATAATCGTACAACGTAATTGGCTGTATTTCTTTTCCTGAATAGTCGCTTAGTTGTCCCGCCAACCGGATTGCTTGCAACGAACTCAAACCCAATTCAGCAAAGGCCGTTGTTGGTACGATATCTTTTGATGGTAACTTTAGGGTTGCCGCCAAAGCAGCTATCATCCATTTCTCCAAGTGATTTACGGCTGCGGAATCTACTGCTTTTTCTGAGGAAACAGGAATTTGTTGTTTCTTTATGTCAAGTTGATCTAAGACCCCCGCGAACGTATTTGACCTGTACCAATCAGCACATTGCAACCTTTTGATTTTTCCGCTTGAAGTTTTTGGTATCCTACCAGGACTTACCAAAATAATCGTGTGCAGTGCCAGTTGATGGTTCTTAAGCACCGCGGTTTTGACATCTTTGGTAATTGCTTCGAGATCATAGGCTTTAAGCGAGGTACGTTTTATCTCCTGAGCAACAACCAATACTTCTTTTTGTTCCTCTTGAACGCTAAAAACAGCTCCTGCATTTGGTGTAAAATGTTCGCTGACAGCTTGAACGGTTCGCTCGATATCTTGCGGGTAATGATTCGCCCCATTTATAATAATAAGTTCCTTTATTCTCCCAGTTACGTATAGTACTCCTCTTCGAAGAAAGCCTAAATCACCAGTTCGTAAGTATGGGGCAATACCCTGTTTCCCTTTGCTTGTGTATTGGGCCCTAAAGGTTTCTTTGCTCAGCACGGGTCTGTTCCAATAGTTTTGTGCAACGCTAGGCCCTGAAACCCATATTTCCCCTATTTCGTTCTTTGCACAAGCTGCAAGCGTTGTTGGGTTTACAATACGTACATCCATACCCTCCAATACGCGACCACTGCCGACTATTTCATATCGTTCTTCCGATCCGAGAGGGTGTTCTTTTGCTACTTCTTTTACTTTACCTTCATTGAAAACAGCTTTGTTCAAAGAGAGATAGGAGGGTTTGCGCCTGCTCGGCGTACCTGTAATTATTAGTGTAGTTTCGGCCATGCCATAACATGGGAAATAAGAGGAAGCGCTAAACCCACACTTTTTAAATTTTTCTATAAACTTCCGAATGGTATTTGGGCGAATTGTTTCTGCACCGTTATAGGCGATTTTCCAATTACTTAAGTCAATATCTGTCAGCATTTCGTCCGCTATCGCTGAGACACATAGGTCATATGCAAAGTTGGGAGCGCCACCGGTAGCCCCTTTGTAATATGATAATGCCCGAATCCAGCGAATTGGCTTTTGGATGAAAGCAGTAGGAGGCATAAAAACCAACGTACCTCCAACAAATAAGGGCTGTATAATATTACCAATAAGCCCCATATCATGATAAACGGGAAGCCATCCCACAACAATTGTATCGTTCGAATGATCAAATGATTTTTTGATTAGGCCTTCGTTGTGAACCAGATTTGCATGGGATACTACCACTCCTTTGGGATTTCCGGTAGAACCAGAAGTATATTGCAAAAATGCCGTATCATTGAGATGTATATCCTGATGTGTTACGGGAACAATTGCCTCCTCAACACTGTCGCTTGCAATCCACCTTACATTTTGAAGCAGGTCACTTTTTAAAAACCATTGTTCCCCTTTTGACTTCAAGGCCCCTGTACTCAGCGCCCATTGCGCATTGCAGTCAGCAACAATATTTTCCAACCGCCCCAGCCTTCTGCTCCCAGCAGGTGGGTACACAGGAACTGCTATCATACCCGCCGATAAACAAGCGAAAAAAGCTATGATGTACTCAATACCTGTGGGATATAATAATAGCACACGATCTCCCTTTTTGCCTTTTTGGGATAGCAAGTTGGCCAAAGCCAGTTGCTTTTCATAAAAGGACTTATAATTTATCGTGTCCGTTTCTTCCTCACCATTCGCTAGAAAACGATAAAGCACTTTTTCCGGTTGTTTTTCCGCCCAATATGCTAAAACCCCTAAGATCGTTGTCCCAGAGACACGGCCCGATGTCGTTATTTCTACCCCTGACATACAGAACCAAACTTTACTGCTTGTGAATTCATTTTCATCTTTTTAGGTAGTATTAAAAGGGTTCTATCGTGTTCTGCGAACGAACTCTTCAGATTGTTGAAAACAAGCTACTAGCAACCATCTTATTATCTACCTTCTTTTAGAGCGTACTTTCCCTATCGTTTAAAATCAAATTGAGCATTCGGTTTTTCGAAATCGATCACAATCGAGAATGTGTGTTCAGAAAGTATCTGTTAGATCAGTAAACTTTAGGGTATAACCCAAAAGTCATTCACAGGTATCGCTCATTATAGGGGGACCAATGCCGAACTGTTCCAGGTTTTGTAAAATCTATAAAATGATCTTTTAAAAAACCTAAAAATTCTGTAAGATGATTACAAATAACTTAGGTTAAATGTCTGTTCTTTTTAAGGGAAAAGGCTTGATCTACATCAATTTTGAAGTAATAAACTGCACATAAAGCAAGATTATACCCGCTAATAAAAATTATTAGGATAAGGAAATTTTAATTGAATTTGAAAAGTTAAAGGCAAAAACCTTGTTCCTTCCAATTTTTAAATGAGGCACCTAAACTATACCAATTGCGATGCTCTAATCCTGCTCAAAGTAGAGGGGGTCATATTTAAATAGGAGGCTATATCTTTTAAGCGAATTCTATTAAAGATAGATGGGTTTTGCTTCATAAGTGCGGCAAATCGTTCTTTGGCCGTTGTCTTCTGCAGATTGATTATGTGCCTTTCCAATCCGCAATAATATTGTTCCAAAATGTGTCGGATAGAATTATTCATTTTTGGAAAACGTTCGCTCATCAAATTCCAATTTTGCTTGGATACTCGTTTTAGTTTACAATCTTCTATTGTTTTAAGATTGATGAGACTTGGCTGATTGGACAAAAATGAATGTAAAGCGGTCACAAACGAAACTTCGAGACTGATACAAGTGACATGCTCTCCTTTGTCGGAAACAAAAAATTTCTTTATTGCACCTTCTTCCAAAAAGTATACGTAATCACACATTTCACCTTCTTCCACCAGAAAAGTGTTTTTTTCAACCCGAACATCTTCCCACAAATACATTAACTCGGAAACAAGCTCATAATCGTTCACATATTTCATCAAAAGAGATGCTAGTTTTCCTGTAGGTATTTGACTTATCTGTATCATATTAAACAATTAGGGGCATTTGTTTACAAACGATTTTAGCGAACAAGTCTTACAACTTGTTCCTACAATCTGCAATTTTTGTATATACGATACAAACATGTAGATCGGTTTAAATATACTGAAATATTTGCATTTTTTTGCTGTAATTTTACATAAATTGCGCCTTTATTGCAATATTTTGCAATAATTTAACTTTTTAATTCGAACAAAGTAGCATGTACTATACATACAAATTGTGAGAATCGTCGGTAGAAAATATCCCTCACGTATTTAGCGTAAAAGTTTTACCTAACTGTCAGGGTAAAAATAACGGACAATGGTCTTTTTTCCTTGTTGCACACCTCTTGTAATCTTTTTAGATGATAGCCTGAATCTCTTAGAATGGCTATCCAATCTTCAAAAGTTCTAGCATACCATGAGTGGCCATCTGACCAATTCCCTGATAAGCCCTCCCAAGAATCGGGCATTGTTTGGCTTGTATAGGGTAGGTTTTGTTCCATAAAGAAAAAAGGATGTAAGGTTTGAATGACGAGATGGCCATTTTCAGAAAGGACATTCTTTAAACTGACCAGCAAATCTTTTAAAGTAGCTGCCAAGTAAATAGAAAAATTAAAAACAATCAAATCGTACGGCGCTCCGTGAAGTTTTGTCCCCTTCGCTACTTCCTCAAATGTAGTTTGGTAGAAAATACCCGCTCGCTGTTTTGCAAAATCGATCAATGCGGCGGTTCCATCAACACCTACGGCATGCTTTCCCGCCTTGGTAAGGTTTCTAACCAACCAACCTTCTCCACATCCCATATCCAACACCTTTGATCCGGGTAACGAGAAGAGGGCTTCTTCAATAGCGGGATTGGTAAAATGCCGCGACACCAATTGCCCTTCTTGCATTGCCCGAATCCACTCTCCGGCATTCTTTTCCCATGCGCTCGTTACATCATTTTCCATCTTAACCATTATTTTTAGGTTCTTCTTTATACTACTTTTGCGGGCTCACAAGATGTTTATTCCCCCGCCTCCATAGCTTTTCCTTAAATTTAGGGATATCTACAAAACAAAAGACCCTCTTTTGCTAACCAGGCAAAATCGGGTCTTTCTACTCTAAACTAACTCAAACTATTAAATTGATGGGTCCCCAGGTGTGTTGGGATTGCTATTCCTTTCAACATCCGGAAAAGGATAAAAATTACGATTGCGCTCTTCTGCGTAGTCCATTGCGCTTCCACTCGGCTCGGGGCGATTAAATCTACGACTATCCTCAAGACTCATTCCCGTTAGGAACAACTCCGCTCTTCTGTTCTTGTATACTTCATTCAACAAGTCGGCAACACTACCATCACCACTATAGGCAGCTGTATTTGCGTTGATTCCAAAAACATCATCCGTATCGGTTAGCACCTCATTAAGTGCCGTGATGGCCGCGGCGGTGTCGGGAGCCGCTTTTCTTAGGTTTGCTTCCGCAGTTATTAAGAGCATTTCATCTGGTAAATACAGCGGGATACTGCTTGTGCTCGCACTGTAGAAACCTGCCAAGTCCTCAATAGGCAAACCGTTTTGGTTTAGCTCTTCTAAAGGCACCAGATAAAATGAAAGCCGACCGTCTGCGGCATCAAAAGAAAAAGTTGCAGGGAGGCCAAAGTTATCTCTCGGTTTAAAATTCGGTGCGTCATTTTGGAACACCCGTGCCCAAATTGGGTTCAAATTTTGTGAATCATAGGCGAAAGAGGATGCTGAAGAAAGATCTACCTGCGCCGCCGCCGCAATGGCCGCATCATAATTCCCAGCAAATAAATTGTACCTGGCCAGCATGGCATCGATGGCATTTGGAAGGTCAATATTACCTTGGGTAATCTGAGCCGAAAATTCGTCCGATACTGGAGTACCGGCTAAAATAGATTTCGCTTCTCCCAATAGGTTTATTGCGGTATTTAAGGCTTCTATCCTAGATACGAAGGGTGCATCGTTATCTGCACTTGTGACCACCACTACATCTGTATAGTTTTGGGCCAAACTCGCAATTGCCACTGCCTTATAGAATTTTGCATAGGCGATTAAACCACTTTTGGTACCATCTTCTAAAGCAATACTCTCGGTATTTGCCTCAATATCCTCGGCAACCTTTATGATTCTTAGCATTGTTGACCAAAGGCCTTGTACGTTCGAATTAAAGTTTGGCAAGGTCGACCCACCGTCTTCCAACTCGATCATATTCTGGAACGTTGTGGTAATACCACCTTCGCGGGTAGTTACTGCCGGGGTTTCGACTATAAAGCGCAAACCGGTTGTACTAAAAGTTTGCTGCAAGCCCACTGCAGCCGCTAGAATACCTTCTCTTGAAGAAAAGGTCTGATCAACGGTAGGCGCATTTGGATTATCAAAATCGGTTTCACAAGATACCATCGGGAGCAGGCTGATTATAGCGAGTGCAAACCATATACTATGTTTTATTTTACTTTTCATCTTTATCTTTTTTGAATTAGAAACTTACGTTGATACCCAATTGATAGGTTCTTGGGATTGGTACACCCGCAAAATCAAAACCACGAACGGCATTGCTTTGTCCGGCAGTATTAATTTCAGGATCCCACCCACTGTAGTCATCCCAAGAAATCAAGTTTCTTCCAATTAGACTAATACCTATATTGTCTATACTCTTAAAAGGTGATTTTAAATCATATCGCAAAGACAATTCTCTTAGTTTCACAAAGGAACCGTCTTCTACAAACTCTTCAAAAATCCCTGCCTGAGCGCCTCCAAATCCTTTAGGCCTATTGCCTGCCAATTCCGCTCCTACATTCGAACCACCTCCAAAAATCACATTGTCCAATAATCGTCGATTCCAGTTGAATACATCAAAACCTTGCACTGCATCGAACTGTACACGAAGTGTGAAATTTTTATACGCAAATTCATTGATCAAAGAGCCGAACCAATCCGGGTTCGGATCACCGATAACTTTTGACGAGGTACCATCATCGTTTGTACCTGCAAACGGATACCCATTTTCATCCAATGAAATACTACCATCAGCATCCCTCGCATAGAATTGTCTGTAAAAAACACCCAAAGGTTCCCCTTCGATCACGTAGTTTGTTGCAAAACTCCCGGCCAGGGCAAATTGCCCACCGCCGGCCACTTTGGTTATTGTGTTGTCGTTTTTCGAATAGGTCGCCGTAACATCCCAAGTAAAATCTTGCGTTCGTACGGGAGAGCCTTTAAGTAAAAGTTCAACACCCTTGTTCTCTAAATCCCCAACATTCTCAATTCGAGAGCCAAAACCTGTGGAAGAAGCCAATTCACGCGGCAATAATAGATCAGATACATCTTGTTTGTAGTATGTAAATTCAACTCCCAATCTATTATTAAAGAAGCCGGCATCAAATCCAAACTCTATTTCCTCTTGTCGCTCAGGTGCAATGTTCAAATCACCCAATTGGGAATCTGGGTTTAAACTAGGCGACCCATTAATGGCCGATGGCACATAGTTGGTAAACCTTTGAAAAGCGGAAAGCGCCGTTAAGTTACCTGCTTGCCCCCAAGAACCTCTTATTTTAAAAGTACTAAAGAAATCACCGAAAGTGTTCTCCCAAAACTCTTCTTGAGAGACTACATAGGATAAACTCGCTTTTGCATACAATTGATCACGTTCATCTTTCCCGAATGTGGAAGCGCCATCTTGGCGCAATGCCCCGTTTAAATAGATTTTGTCTTTATAACTGAATGATTGTTGAATAAACGCACCCCAATAAGAAATTTGAGACCTGCTTTCGCCTTGGGCAAGAATACTGCCACTTTCCGCTGTTTCTACAATTGGTGGAAGCCCGTCGGCACTTATCCCGATTCTATCAAATTCTTCATATTGCCAAGATCCGCCAACAGTCGTTGTCGACACGATCGCATCAGATAAATTTGCCTTGTAAATCAGATTCAAGTCACTGTTGTACTGAAAGTTGTTAATATCGGATCTACGAGCAAAACCAGCACCGTTCGGTGAAGTGTTGTTAATAGGTATGAACGCGGTGGCAGATTGGTTGAAATAATCAACTCCCAACTTATAGTTCGCTGATAGGTTCTTAGAAATTTTCGCATCAAGACCTACACTGGAGATGATTCGATTCACTTTTTGACCAAAATCAAATCGATTGACCGCTTCGGCAGGGTTGGTCCGTGGAACCAGTAAAGAAGTAACCGGGTATACCCCAGATTCATTTGGTGCTGGATTCACCGAGTTGTCACTAAACAAAAATCCAGTAATAGCACCGTAAGCGGAATTGATTCCTCCGTTTGGAATATCGGAACTACTGCTTCGAACATAGTTTAAGCCAATGTTTACATCCAACCATTCAAAAGCCTTCTGGTTAATATTTGCCTTAAAACCTACTCTGCGGTAATCCGTATTCTTTATGATACCCTCATTATCTAATTGGGAAGCAGAAATAAAGTACGATGTCTTTTCATTACCTCCCGTTACAGATAGGTAATTCTCCACCCCGAAACCTGAGCCAAAAAATTCATCTTGCAAATCATATCGCGTTACTGGCACCGTCGCAAGATCTGTTCTGTCAAAAGGGTTTTCCCATGCCAATGGGACCGTGTTATAATCGATTTTTTTACGCAGTTCATTTACTCGAATACTCGTAGAAAAATTAAATTTAGGGTCTCCGTTTTTTCCTTTTTTAGTAAATATCTGAACGACCCCGTTACTTGCTCTGGAACCATAGATAGCGGCCGCGGCAGCACCTTTGATGATTTCGATACGTTCTACGTCGTTCGGGTTTAAGTCGGCCAATCTATTTTGAGCGCTCCCCCCTAAATCTACCAACTGATTACTAGAGTTACTGATGATGATACCATCTACAATATACAAGGGATCAGAATTCCCTAACACCGTACTTGGCCCTCTTAGTCGAATACTAATGCCCCCGGCAGGGTCTCCTGAGTTTTGCTGTACCAGGGCTCCGGTAATTTTACCGGAAATAGCTTGATCCACGGCCGTGGCACCATTGTTGACCAAATCTTCTGCCTTAACAGTCGAGATAGCATTCCCCAATGTTCGTTTGTTCACACCGGAATTCGTCCCGGTAACGATTACCTCGTCGAGACTTAGCAAATCTTCGGAGAGTTCGGCATTCGTGGTAATCAAAGCCGCACTACCAACTTCCAAGGGCATTTTTTTGGTCGAATACCCCAAATAACTAATGACCAAGGTGTAAGAGCCTGTGCTCAAGGATGCATCGAAACTATAGTTACCGTCAAAATCGGAAACTACTCCGTACGTAGTGCCTTCAATAAAAACGGATGCCCCGGCAATTGGAATTGTCGTACTTGCATCTGTCACATTCCCATTGAAGGAATAATCGCTGGTTTGCCCTTTAACCGAAGTAAAGCATACCAAACACAATAGCAGTAAAAAAGGGAAAGATACCATCCCTTTCGTAAACTTCTTTTTTTTCATAGAGTTCTAGTTTAGTAAATATTTAGTTTTAGCTCCTCCTTGCGAAAACTTGCATTTGTAAAGGAGGCGTTTTGATTGGATATTTGTCGATTTGGCGACAAACGGCAGTTTCAAAAAACCACCATTCCATATTGATTTTGGTATTTGCACAGCATCTGCGTTGCCAGTTTTTAAGCTTTTCCTATGCTAATTATTGCAAAATCATTCAAATATATGCAAATAACTGCCAATCATGCAATTTTTTGCGTATATTTAATTCGTATTATGCAATATATTGCAGCTTACCATTTATTATTAACAAGTGATCAATTGTTATCATAAGGAGTCTATTGTAATTTGTTTTTATATTTTTGCCATACCATGTTAAAAGAAGAACGCCATCAAATTATCTTAAATGAAGTAAGAGTACACAACAGAGTGCTTTTAACTGATTTAGGAGAAATGCTCAATGTATCTTTAGATACTGTTCGGCGTGACATCAAAAGGCTAGACGAGGAAAAGAAACTAAAAAAAGTACATGGCGGGGCGATATCCCTTGGTTTTGACAGTTATAGTTTTAAGGGATCCCAGATATATTCACGAGAAGAGAAAACGCAAATTGCCAGAAAAGCGATTGCACTTCTGAAAGAGGGGCAAGTGATTATTTTGAGTGGCGGGACAACGAATTTGGAACTGGCCCGGCTGATTCCGGAAAAAATGAAACTTACCTGTTTTACTCCTAGCCTTCCAGTAGCTATAGAATTGCTATCAAAACCAAACATTGAAGTTATTTTCATAGGTGGAAAACTTTCCCATCAGGCGCAGATTACCATTGGTGCCGCTGCGATACGCTATCTAACCCAAATCAAATTCGATATCGGTTTTATCGGAACGGGCTATTTGGACTCGGTAAATGGCCTTACGGAATTTGATTGGGACGTTGTGCAGATCAAAAAAGCTATCATCAAGGCTTCTCGAAAAATAGTGGTACTTTCTATTTCAGAAAAATTAAATTCAAGTCAACGGTATAAAACGTGTGACTTAAGTGATATTAACACCTTGATTACGGAACTGGAACCGAATGATATCTCTTTGATACCTTTCGAAAAACAAGAGATAGAACTCCTCTAGAAATCCTTATTCAACATCAACCAGTAATTTGTGAAATGACTTTATCTTATCATCCTCATTGATAAGTTTGTTCATGCATGTTTCCAAAAAGCGAAGGAATGTTTTCTTCTCTGCACTATCAAAACCTTCGGTTAAATAGTTGATGACCCCCAAGCGAGATGGCTGCGTATTGTTTACGAGCGTAATCCCCTTCTTTGTAAGCTTCAATCGTTTTTTTCTACGATCATCTTTATCTTCATACTGTCTTATAAGTCCTTTGTCCAACAACACATTAATGAGATTTGTGATGTTGGCCCTAGATACATTCAGCGAATCGGCAAGTTCACTAGCCATCAAATCTTTGCTGTGTTTTTCCCTCTTAAAGAACGGCAAATTGGGATTATTGGCCAAGTGTAAAAGAATAAGCCACTGTTGGGTAGTCAACCCAACCTTTTGGTACACATCGTCACCTATCTTTTTTAGCTGATTTGATAAATCAAAAATGCTCAATACAATCGATTCTTCTATGCTGCTTTCTATCATTTCTTTTTCGTTGCTTACGAGGTCATACTACCGTGCAATATAAAGCACTTCGTATTAACCCTGCAGTTTTTTAATAACGTTTAATTGTGTTTTTATAAACAATTCTTTCGACGGTTCTTTGTCCTTGAACGAATTCGCCGGGTAATGGGTATACTTTTCATACGACGACGCATACAGTTCGAAACGTTGTCGCGCATTGTAATTTTGCATCGACACCTTGGATCTGTAATCCCGAAGTGCCCTAATATCAATGTAGCTATTGGCCACCATGCTTCCTCCTGTACCTGCTTCTGCCAATACATGCCCCTCATACCCTACTACTTTCGAGAGACCGTCGGTTGCTGCAAACGGAAAATCAATTCCGGAAATCCCTGCAGAGTTCGCGGAAATCACATAGCTCATGTTTTCGATTGCCCTGGCACGTTTTGCCACTTCTTTATGGGTTAATTGAGGACTTCCCGCTTCTGAAGATGAGTGTAAAAACACTTCGGCTCCTCGCATCATTAAACATCTGGCAATCTCAGGATACAAGATCTCCTCAGAGGCAATACAGCTCAACTTACCTAATTTTGTATCTACCACTGGAAATAATGCCTCCTCCCCATAAATTTTTAGGTATTCATCCAATACATCATGCGGTGTAGGCGCAAACATCGAATTTAAACGACGGTATTTGAGAATCAACATTCCCGCATCATCAATAATAAAACTACTTTGAAAATAGAGTTCCGGAAAGTGTTCATCAAGTTCATAAAAGTTACCGGAAAGAAAAATGGATTGCTCCTTGCAAAACGCTTTCATTTCATCAAAGAGCGGGTCATTAACCGAAATACAGGCTTTCTCCCGCCATTGTTCCAAATGCTCCCCAAAAGGAAAACTTGTCAGAAAATACTCTGGTAAAACCACTAGTTTTAAATCGGGCCCTATAAAAGCTTTGGAGCCTTTTGTTTCAGCCAAGACCTGTTTTAAGGAACGTTGCATACGTTCGTAAGTCTCCGCTCGGTTTTTACAGGAATTCACAGCAAAACACTCGGTTTGAAGGGCTAAAGCTTTATATCGTTGGACCAAATTCTAAAGATTAGGATGATTACAAGGTACAAAAATAGTTAATAATATTAACTATCTATGAATAGAAGTTCGTTGAATCGACGAACTTCAGCTTACCAAGACAAACACCAAAAAAAACGAAAAACTTATTCAGTAAGTTTAAATTCCAAGGCAGTTGAGGGCGTATTTGCAAGTTTTTGCGTCTTTTCGATTATTTGCCAACTTACCCCTGCCGTATCGGTAAAAACGAATGATTGCTCCCCAAACTCGTTCGCTTGTATTTTAGAAGGGTTTAGCTCGTGTTTATGAACCAAATTATGCACCATCATCAATTTTGGGGTATAGAACGAATGCAGGGTGATTCCCTTCTCCCCTATTCGCTGCCGGTTGGATTTATTGGTTTTAGCTCCTCGGGGAATGAAAAATTTCAATTTTCCGCATATATTATTGGGTGATACAAATCCCTGATACCAATGACTGAAGCCAGGTTCCATTTGAAAAACCTGTTTGGGTCCTTTTTGCCAATCACCATCTATGGTTGGTTCTTCTTCTGCCTTTAACCCCAAGGCGGTCGTTAAATAAGATATTTGCTCCAAGGAGACCGCATCGATGATAAAATCGTGGTGTGTAAATTCACTTGTTTTCAGTTTTGTATCAGCATCAATGGTACCGTAACCTGGTATTTCATACCCATAGCGTTGAAAAAAAATGTGATTAAAAAAGGCTCCATAAACGGCATTTTCACGCACTAGCACCGGACGCTTAAAAAAATCTCGGTCCCCGGTGTTCAAACCAAAAAGATCATCGACAACCGGTTCTGTGGGAAGCCATGGTTTTTTCCCCACCTCCCGGGCCGTTTGATAAATATCGAACAATCGAAAAATATCGTGGGTCATCATCACTGCTATTCGCGTACCAATGGTCTCGACCGGGGCGTAACCAATGCCTTCTCCTAGAGGGTTTTCCCATTCTAGAATACGAAGCAAACCATGACTGTCAATACCACCATTTTGTAAGCGGTAAGAACGCAGTTTTGATTCAACTCCATAGATTTTGAACGCTTCCTCTGCATCTATGATAGCGTTATCGACCTCTTTGAAACCAAAGTCGGCAAAGTACTTCTTAGCGTAGTCGGCATCCGAAGTACCGATCATTACTTCATATAGGCCGCTTATTCCCGTATCCGGGAGCACTTGTTCGGTAGCTTTTGTATTCGTCATATAGCCAAGGTTTACGGAACCAAAATAAGTTTTCCAAAGTTCTGTCCCGTATAGAGCATTTTTAGAGTGGACGCATAGTTTTCTAAACCTTCTGCAATATGCTCTTTCACATTAATTTTCCCTTCAGCGATCCAAGTAGCAATTTCTTTCACCGCTATGGGCCACTCCTGAACAAAATCGAACACGATAATACCAGTTAAAACACCCCTGGCCGTTACAATTTTCATGTAGTTTTTAGGCCCTTGTATGCTTCCCATATTATTGTACTGCGATATGGCACCACAAATCACCACCCGGGCTCCCTGCGCCAAATTCAACAGCGCAATATCCAAAGTTTCCCCTCCCACATTGTCGTAAAAGATATGAACTCCCTTAGGAGCGTATTCCTTTAATTTGACATCTATATCCTCTGTCTTATAGTTTATGGCATAATCGAAACCACATTCGTTTAGAAGGTAATCGCATTTGGCATCGGTACCGGCTGAACCAATAACAGTACAACCCTTGATCTTGGCTATTTGACCTACTGTAGAACCAACCACCCCTGCGGCGCCGGACACATAAATTACCTCTCCAACTTGGGGCTTCCCACGGCGTAATAATCCAAAATAAGCGGTCATTCCCGGCATTCCCAATACCCCTAAGTGATGCGAGAGCTTGCCCGCTGACATCTCCAATTTCTTGAGCCCCTCACCATTCGAGATTGCGTAGGTTTGTGAACCCAATAGTCCTTCTACATAGTCCCCCTCCCCATATGCATCGTTCTTGGATTCGATGACCTTTCCTGCGGAAAAGCTGCGCATTACTGCACCGATCTCAATTCCCTTAATATATGTGGTTCCTTCATTCATCCAACCGCGAATCGCAGGGTCCAAGGAAATCGCCTCGATTTTAATCAATACTTCTCCACTCTTTATTGGCGCTACCGCTTCTGTCACTAAATTGAAGTTGCTATCTTCGACTGCCCCCGTTGGCCTGCAGGCCAGAACCACTTTTGTGTTGGTCATTCTTAGTAAAGTTTAATTTATTTAAAAGTATGAAAAATTAGTTAATATTATAAATAATTAACTATATTAACTAATTAATTGAAATTCCCTAAAATTTGAGCACCGGTAAATACGTTCTTGTAGATTCTCGAAAGGTCCACTTTCATATGATGGGCAAGGGTCCCGCCTTGCTACTATTTCATCCTTCTCCCCATACTTCGGAAATCCTACTGCCCTTGGCAAAAGAACTGGCTTCCCATTACACGGTTTTTTCCATTGACACCCCTGGATATGGCAAATCGGATGCCTTGGGGTTTGAACCCAACGCGCTGAATGAATATACAGATTTTTTACATAAGGCGTTAAAAGAAATGGGCTTGAAACAACCAGTGTTTTATGGTTCTGCCACTGGCGCACAGATTGCAATTCGGTACGCCTTGGAATACCCAGATGATGTCTCTTGCCTTTTTTTGGACAACGCGGCACATTTTGATGATGCATTGCGTAGCCAAATTTTGCAACATTACTTCCCCGACCTACGCCCGCAGCTTAATGGGAATCATTTGACACAAATCTGGAGAATGGTCAGCCAAATGTTCCAGTATTTTCCATGGTGTTTTACCACGGACGAATACGCCTTGAACCGACCGCAGCTTCCAGCAGCCGCACTGCACTATATAGCCATAGATTATTTAAAGGCCGGAAAGCATTATGATTATGCTTACAAAGCTGCGTTTCAGCATGAGCGTGCTACTTTTGTGCAACAATTAAAAGTACCGACGACCATATTTCGCTGGAACAATAGCATCATCACTAGATATGTAGATGATTTGTTGGCCTTCGAATTCCCCCCAAATGTATCTTCCTTTGAAATTAACGGAGATCCTACAGAGCGTATGCATTTGATGACGCAGTTTATAAAGGACAAAGCAGAAGGGTTTTTAGTTTGTCAAGTATCTGAAAAAATCAAACCCTATGCTGACGCCCCAAGAATAGCATACCTGAAAGAAAATAATCATCCTCCGAAGGCTACTGCCGATGGGCTGTACCTAAAGCAAGCATGGGATGCATTGGTATTGCAGAACCCAACCCTAAGTGCAGAAGAAATTCAAGCGTGCCTTGTTGATTGGTACACAAATCCAAATTAAAAATTCATCATGAAAAAGTTACTTTATACACTTATCCTTTCAATCATCCTTGTTGGCTGCAAGGAAAACAACACAACTCCTGAACCAACACCAGAAACTACCAAGCTTGTTTCCTTGGAAGGTACCTGGGATAATTTTCAGCAATACTGGCTCGAAAACACTGAAACGGACATACACAGGGTAAAAACGGATGACAAACACCGTCATTTATCGATGGTTATTCAAGAAGTTGAAAATGGGGGGTATTCAGCAGCACTTAAGGAGGGGAGAAACGGTCAACAGTTCGTAGAAACCATGGCGCTCAGCGAAGCAGATTTGGCAGGGCCAGATTTCAAAATAGATGGTGACACCTTATATGTAACAGGAAGAAGCCATTTTGAAAATAAGGACCCTTACAAGTTCATACGTACACGAAAATTTTCTGGCTGGATAGAAGTCCCTATGAAACAATACCCAGACAGTATATATAGGAAATCCAATCTTGAAATTCACGACCAGGGAGGGATGGCCGAGCTGCACGTAGATGGCATTCAATACACCGCAGAGCTAACGCAACTGCTTTTTGGACAAAAATTAGCGATCATGAAATTGGCTATTTATGATATGCCGTTAGATAGTGTAGAAATTAATAGTCGTTCTATTAGCTATACTTGGTTGAATCCCGAAGCCAAAAGAACGGGCATTAATCTTCGTAAAGTGACTTCGGGATGGACGCTTATCGAGCCCGGTTATATAAATTCGGACAATACGAAGTTTGATAAAAAATAGCATGATCCAGTCAGCATATACCGCGTTACATTCGTACATCATTATCGTTGGGGCCAATAGTGGTATTGGGCTAGCGCTGATCAAGCAACTTTTAGATACCAAAGCGACCGTATTTGGTATTGATATTCAAAAAGAATCGAAGACCTCAGCTTCGAACCATTTTCAATATTATACGGCAAACCCCCTCGAGGAAGAAAGCCTTTTGGTAGTTGCAGAAAACATTAGAAGGCAAACCGCCCATGTAAACGGACTCGTAAATCTTTCGGGAACCATCTCGCAGTTTACATCAATAAGCGAGCTAACATTTGAGGATTGGAACGAAACGTATGATATTAGCTTTAAAAGCTGTTTCAATGCATGCAAGGCGTTTGTACCATTGCTCAAAGAAGCAACGAACGGTGCCCTAGTCAACATGTCATCGGGCCTTGCCTTTATCGGCCAGAAAAACTATGGGCCCTATAGCGCTGCAAAGGCGGCCATACTAAGCTTCAGTAAAACCCTGGCTGCGGAACTTGCTCCGACCATCCGGGTAAATACCGTCGCCCCCGGGGCCGTGGATACTGATTTTATTTACAAGAAAGATGGGAGCACCCGATTCGATAAAGAAGCCTATACCAAAATGGTGCCTTTAGGCAGCATGGCAAAACCAGCGGAAATTAGTTCGGTTATCCTGTTCTTGTTAAGTGAAGGCGCCTCCCATATGACCGGGCAATGCCTGCATATCAATGGCGGGGCGGGGATGCACTGAAAAGTGCAAGTGCAAGTGCAAGTGTCAAGTTCAAACTCAAACTCAAACTCAAATATCAAATTCAACTGCAAAAAGTAGGAAGACAAATTCAAGTTCAAACTCAAATATCAAATTCAACTGCAAAAAGCAGAAGACAAAAGACCGCTGCGCTGAAAGAGCAAAGACAATAGACTAAAGACAAATTCAAGTTCAAGTGCAAGTGCAAGGGTCAAGTTCAAGCTCAAACTCAAATATCAAATTCAACTACAAAAACTATTAACTATTTACTGATTAACTGTTTACCGATTACTCAGTACTGTTCATTGTTCACTATTTACTGATAACTGCTAATCGACTATTTCAAAATCACCCCATCACCCCTTTCACCAAGCCGCCATCTACCGTAATGGTCTGCCCTGTAATATAACTACTATGAGGAGATAGTAACCAAAGTGCTAAAGAAGCAAAATCCTCCGGTTGCCCAATTTTTTTAACCGCCGTTTGTTCAGAAAAAGTTCTTCTAATCTCTTCCTCTGGAATACCCTTTAGCTCGCTGTTTTTTGCGAACAGGTTTTCCATACGCTGTGTTGCGTGATAACCAGGTCCCAAAATATTAAGAGTCACCCCCGATGCGCCTATTTCTTGGGCAAGGGTTTTTACATAACCGGTCACTGCCAATCGCATCGCGTTGCTCAGTACCAAATTTTCTACGGGTTGTTTGGTAGCTACACTTTCAATATAAAGCAGTCGACCATATTCTTGTTCCATCATTTTGGGGAGTAACGCTTGGGTCAGCCCAATCTTCCAACGGACCACAGTCTTATATGCATTGTCCCAGTCAGATAGGGTCGTCTCCAAAACGGGCATTGCCGGTGGGCCGCCAGAATTAATAACAGCTCCGGTAAGCACACGGTCTCCAATTTTCGTCAGTACCTCATCTAAAACAGCTTCTGATGACAGATCCCCTGCAACCACTTCTATACGGTCACTGGTCTGTTGCAGCGTTGTTAGTTTAGACCGCGTACGCGCCACCGCAATTACCAAAGCACCTTCCGCAATAAGTTGTTCGACAATTGCTTTGCCGAGACCACTTGTAGCGCCACCGACCAAAAAAAGTTTCTCTGTTAAATGTAGCTTCATACGTTTTCTTCTTTAACTATCATTCCTCTGTAAAGATAAATAACTCCAATGGCAAATACACACATAACAACCCCATATACCCCTGGCGTGGCAGCCATTTCCGGGCTATTCAATAGACTAGGTGATATGGCAAGAGTCATCCCTAAAACGTTGTTTTGCATCCCACTCTCAATAGATATGGTTGCTGCCTGCTTTGTTGAGAGTCTTAAAAATTTCGCGCTAAAAAAACCAATTCCCAAAGTTAATATGTTCAACAGTACAACACTTAGAAATGCCGCTTTTAAAAAACGCCAACTGTCTCCTATTTCCTCTAACTTCAGCACCATAAAAATCAAGGCAAGTACGATGACGGTTATGGAACCCCATTTGATGGCAGGCCTACTTTTATCTGCAAAGTTGGAAAATTTGTAGTTGATAAACATTCCAATAAAAACAGGGAGCGCCGTTAATTTAAAAATGTTGAAAATCGTTTTCCCCAACGGAAGTTGAATGCTTTTGGATGCTTCCCCAAGAATAGCGTCCAACGAAAAATTGATGATTAACGGAATGGTGAAAATAGTAACAAGACTACTGATCGCGGTCAAGGTAATGGACAAGGCCGTGTCCCCTTTGGCTAAATACGAATATAAATTAGAAACCGCACCGCCAGGACTACACGCACAAACCATCAAGCCCATGGCTATCATGGGTTCCATAGGAACCAGCAACACAATGCCATATGCGATGAGCGGTACAAGAACAATCTGATTTAAAAGTCCGGTAAAAACCGCTTTCGGGGCGGTGCCCACCCTGGTAAAATCAGGTATTGTCAAGGTCATCCCCATCCCGAACATCACCAAAAAAAGGAGTATTTGAAGTATCGCGGGAATGTAAGCTGATAAAAATTCCGTCATCTATTGCGTTGCTTATTGCTGGTTTTTCCAGGTGGTTGCAATTTCCCCTCCTGAAGTGGACCATACTGCCGGGTGACTGCTTAATTTTTCAAGCACTCGCTCCAAATACTGAATGCGATGTGGTTGCCCCAATACCCAAGGGTGAATATTCAGGCCTAAAACACGCCCCCCGCCAATACTGCTCTCTTCCAATAAAAATTCAAAAGCATCGGTTACCTGATCGGCCCAATCTTCCGCAGCGTGCAAATTGTTGTTTATAATAAAGTAGTCGTCCAATTCCGTGGGTAAGGGCATTGCGACCAAAGTACCATTTTTAGTACTAAAATCATACGGCATCTCATCATTGGCCCAATCACAAAAATAGCTGATTCCGTTCGATGCCAGTATATCAGGAGTATTCGCTGATTCATTCTTTGCAGGGCTGATCCACCCTTTGATATCTTGTGCAGTTAGGCTTCTTAAACCATCCAATGCCCTTGCAATCAGCGCTTCCTCCTCTTTCATATCTTGGCCCCCATAATGCAATGAGTCCATATCATATCCATGACAGATAATTTCGTTCCCACGTTCCTTAAGTGTTCCTACCAAATAAGGAAGTCGTTCGGCCAAACGCGTGTTCATAGCGAAGGTAGGTGCAATACCAAACCGATCAAAGGCCTTAAAAAAACGATAGATACCCACTCTATTTCCGTAATCCCGTAAGCTATAATGCCTTAAATCGGGATACGGTTTGGTCATTCCTCCTGGCACTTTAAAAGGAATCCCTTTTTGATTCAAGGGAAAAAATTGTAAACCTACATTCACCCACAGCGCAATTTTCTTTCCGTTAGGCCATTGTACCGCTTTACGATCTTGTAGCATCTTCCATTCATAACGGTCATGATCCATTCCGTATGAACGTTCCGGATATTTTAGGTAGTCATTATCCAAAGTTGCCATACTGTTGTTTTTTGTTTTTGATATCGTCCAGCGCGGCATCATAGTAATTATCTAAAAAGAACTGGGCTATTTCTTTTCCCGTAGTCACCCATACATCTGAATGTCCTGTAATATATTCCAATGCCTCTTCGTATGCTTTGATACGATGTGCGTTGCTCACCTGATAATTATGTGTGGGGATGCACATAATAGTGCCACTTTCTGCGCCTTCGGCATAGAGTCTATCAAAATTGTCTTTGAGTTCTTTTCCATAACGGCGGGGCGTAATTTTCTGTACCAGATAGGCAATGGTATCATTCATTTCCAAGGAGTAGGGAATCGATACAAACCGCTTTCCTTGCCTTAAATTAATAGGCGTTGGCTGATCATCATGAAAAAGATCACAGGAATAAAAGCCAGCTGCTTCCCCAAAAAGTTCCGTACCTACTTCAGCGAACAAATCCAAGGTATGGTCCGAGTGGGATAAGGCGGGCGCCAAGTAACCCGCGCATTTTTGTCCGGTATGCTTGTAAATGGTTTCGATGGAATCTTTGATCATTTCGCGCTCCTGGGCCTCGGTCATCCCGTAGGTATAACGGGTATTGTAAATACCGTGACTAAAGAATTCCCAATTGCGTTCTTTGCATAGTTCAATAATCTCGGGATGGTGATCACAAAGTGCTGTGGATAACGAAATAGATCCACGAATACCATACTTGTCTAACAATTGCATTTGACGGGCATGCCCTACTCTATTGCCCCAATCCCTGCTGGTATACCCTGGTAAAGCCGGACTCGGTTGTGGCCATGGTTTCCGAAACGGATTATTGGGCGGATTCAATTCGTAAAATTCAATGTTAGGAGCTACCCAAAAGGCCACTTTGGCCCCATTTGGCCAGCTAATCTTAGGCCTATTTTCATAAGGCCAATACTCGTAATATCCGGGATCTTCTTTCATTGAAGGTTATTTTAAGGTATTCAACCACTCAAAAACTTCTTGCACCTCTAAAACGTCACAATACTTCAAGGAGAGATCCGTAAGGTTCGCATAATGATAGCTTTCGTGCTTGTCGGCAACACATTCCTCAGGAATTATGGTGCGATACCCTCTGGATAAAGAATCGACTCCGGCAGCACGCACACAACCCGATGTAGAGCCCCCGGTAAGTATGACCGTATCTACTTGATGCCAGACCAAGAGCGATTGCAAGGGGGTTTCAAAAAATGGGGATGGCATTTTCTTTTCATAAAAAACGTCCGTCTTTTTATCAACTTCTAAGCGATCATCAAGCTCGGATCTCTCGGAACCAAACTTAATGTTTTGCAAGCTATCCGGGGTGTCGGTTCTTGTGCCCCAAATTCCCGCATCTGCCGCGGTATCCATATAGGCAACATTGGTCCATACCACAGGCCAATCTAAAACCCTGAACGCTTTTGCAAGTTGGTTCACATAATCCAGCTGTTTCGGATCCGCTTCGTAAGCCGTTTTAAATAGGTCCGTTCGCGTGTAAGCCTTCTGAATGTCGATATTGACCAAAGCGGCCTTTTTACCAAATCCGAAGCGTTTGCGAGCGGGATTTGCCTTGACTTCCAAATAGATCTCCTTCGCGGTTTTGTTAGTTGTTTGCATGGTGTTATTCCTTTTGTTTACGGGTCTTTACTTTAGAAGACTGCATTGAAATTATTTTCCAAGTATTGTTATGAATCGTCCAAACCACCGTTAGGCGATACCTACCTTTCGGAAAATCTTTGTATTTGCGTTCGTTTATATAATTGGTGAGTACTACGTTCTCGCAAACAATTAAAAATTCAATTTCAGAACTTTCGTAGGCTTCAAAGGTGTTTTTGATATTAACCAAGGCCACTTCTTTATTGTACTTCTTTCCGCTTTGGGAGGTAAGAATTAAGTTTGGATGATACAATTGATCTGCCAATTCAACATTACTGTTCAGGTGTGCGGTTCTTAAATTTTTGATTTGCTTGTGTATGTGTTCTGTAACCGCTGAACTGGTTTCTTGTGCATTCCCAGACAGCGTCAATAACAATGTAATGACCATCACTAACAATACTTTTACCAAATGCATCATTCTTCAGCTGTTTTAATTATCCCTTCGGCGATCATTTTAGCGATGGCCGCGTCATCGATCTTCAAACTTTTCAACACTTCAGCAGTGTGTTCGCCAATACTTGGCGGGTCTAACCGTTTTTCAACTCTCGTACCTTTATATTCCAACGGAAATTTGGGCAATTTGGTGGTTTTACCATTCCCCATATCCACTTCCATTAGGCTATTGCCTTTATTCAATTGTTCGTCTTCAAAAAGATCTTCTGGTCGGCTTATCGGTGCAAACGGAATATGTCCACGTTCACAGCGTTCTACAATCTCCGCTTTCGTGAACTGTCTCACTCGATCATCCAAAGCGGGAATAAACCATTCACGTTCGTTGATTCGTAAGTTATTTGTTTTCAGGCGCGTATCGTTCAACCAATCGTCCCATTGAAAGACATCACACAAACGCTCCCAATGCTTTTCGCTGATGATACCGATAAATGCTTTGTCATCATCTTTCGTATCAAAAACCTTGTAAATAGACCAGGCGCTCACACGAGAAGGCATGGGCGGAATTTGATAATCTATCTGTGAGGAATACGCCATATGCTGTCCCATTAAAAAAGCACAGGTTTCAAACAAAGCTGCTTTTACAAGTCCGCCTTCTCCTGTTTTTTCACGCTCGTACAGCGCTTGAAGAATACCGATATAACCGAACATGCCTCCTGTAATATCGATCACCGAAGTGCCCGCTCGAAGTGGATCCCCTTCGCGTCCTGTCATATACGCGAGGCCACCCATCATCTGCACCACCTCATCCATAGCATGTCTTTTCTCATAGGGACCACTTAAAAACCCTTTGAGCGAACAATAGATCAGCCCTTTGTTAAGTGTTTTTAGTGTATCATAGCCCAAACCAAGACGATCCATGGTACCCGGACCAAAATTTTCTACAATTACATCGTACTCCTTCACCAAATCATAGATCAGTTGAAGACCTTCTTTCGATTTCAGGTTAACCGCCAAGCTTTTTTTGTTTCGGTTGTAAAACCAAAAATAGCCCGTACCAAACCCTTGTAAACGCCGAGTACTATCCCCATTTGTAGGTTCTACATGCACCACATCGGCACCCATATCCGCCAACATCAAACCTGCACAAGGCCCCATAACGGCATGGGTGAATTCTAAGACTTTTATACCTTTTAGGGGTGCACTACTCATTTAGTTTTGTTTAAAGATTGATAAAAAGATTCGGGAGTATTTTCTAATTGTGTGTTGAAGGTCGAATTCCATCGGTTCAAAAAACCGAACATGGCTATCACTCCCACAATCTCAACAATGGCCGGTTTTGAAAAATAACCCTTTAAAACTTCGAAGTCCTCATCAGATACATTGTTGGGGGTCGTACCCGCTTTTAGGGCAATATTCAAAGCAGCCCTTTCGCTTTCTAAAAACAATGGGGAGGTTTGAAACTCCCATATTGCTTCTAATTTTTCTTTGGCCACCCCTTGCTTATCCGCCCCATAGGCCGTGTGAGCACTACAATACTCGCAGCCAGCTGCCAAACTCGTAATATGCCCTATCATTCTTTTTAGTCCCGAGGGGACCAAACCTTCTGCATATATGGCTTTTGCCAACGTAAAGAAAGCCGTTAATATGGCGGGCTTGTGCGCCATGAGCAATCCGTCATTTGGTTGAAAACCCATCCATTTTTCTGCCTGGGCGAAAAGCGGTAACAACTCACTCTCTTCAACATCTTTTATAGGTTCAATTCTGCTCATAGTTATAGGGAATAATTACCATATTTGGCAAGGTAATTTACCAGTCCGCCTTCATTTAAAATAGCAATCATGATAGCGGGAAGTTTGGTAGCCGTATAGGTAATATTCGCGCTAAGATCTTCAACTATACCTGTTTCCAAATCAATCTGTAGTTCGGCACCCTTTTGAATTTTGTGATCCGTTATTTCCAATACCGGAAGCCCAATATTAATGGCATTTCTAAAAAAAATACGGGCAAAGTCCTTGGCGATTACAACAGAAACACCTGCCTGTTTTAAGGCCAATGGCGCTTGCTCACGAGAAGATCCACAGCCAAAGTTAATACCGGCCACAAGAACATCTCCCTGCTTGACAATTTTATTAAAATTAGGGTCTAGATCTTCTAAAACATGATTTGCCAGCGTAGACAAGTCCAAGGTCTTGGTGTATTTACCCGGAATAATGCGATCTGTATCAATATGGTCACCATAGACATGTGCTTTTGCTTTGATATTTGTTTGCACTTCCCTCATTTTACAACAAGTATTTTTTAGGGTTCGTAATACAGCCCTCCAACGCCGAGGCGGCCACCGTAGATGGTGCCCCTAAATAGATATTGGAGTTGGGATTCCCCATACGGCCTCTAAAATTTCTATTCGCGGCCGAGATTACTACTTCACCGTCTGCCGGGACTCCTTGGTGGGTTCCGACACAAGGACCGCAGCCCGAAGTAATCAAAGAAGCACCCGCCTCAATAAGGACGGCCATCGTGCCATTACCGATCGCATCCAATAAAACACTTTGGGAAGCAGGGGCTATCACCATACGCACATCGGGATGTATTTTCTTGCCTTTCAAAATTTCGGCAGCAATGTTCAAGTCTTCCAAACGCCCGTTACAACAGGTACCGATAAAGGCATAGTTGATTTTTGTGCCTTCATAGCTGGAGATGTTATGCACGTTATCTGGAGATTCGGGCGCACTTACCTGTGGTTCCAACCCCGAGACATCAAAATCAAAAGTTTTTACATAAGTGGCATCCTCATCTGGAGTAATTGCCTCAAAATCGTACTCCAAGGCTAGCCCTTTTGGATGGACGATCCCGGTCTTGGCCCCCATTTCAGAAGACATGTTCGCAATCGTCATTCGGCTGGCCAAACTCAACCCTTCAAAGGCTTCTCCTGTGAACTCAATTGCTTGGTAGGTTGCCCCCGAAACGGTCACCTTTCCTACTAAGAACAAAATCAGATCTTTAGCCGTTACGCCATCCTGTAGCTTGCCCGAACAATTGATTTGTATGGTCTGTGGTACTTTCAGCCAGATTTTTCCGGTCATCATAGTAGCCGCCAAATCCGTGGATCCCACACCACAGGCGAACGCATTTAACGCTCCGTAGGTGGGCGTATGCGAATCGGCGCCAATAAAAATATCTCCCGGTTTTACATAAGCGTTTTCAACCATTACCTGATGGCAGATACCCTCCCCTATTTCAAATAACCGCATGCCTTGCTCTTTGGCAAAGTCGCGCATCATTTTGTGCAGATTGGCGATGCGTTCATTGGGTGATGGTGCCGCATGATCAATAATTAAAGCACATTTATCAGGGTCGAATACCTTCTTCCCTCCCATTTCACGAAAGGCTTTGATGGTCAACGGTCCCGTGGTATCGCTCGCCATGGCCCCATCAACATCGCTGATCACCAATTCACCGGCATAGACCTTACGCCCTACATGATTTGATATAATTTTTTCTGAAATTGTTTGTCCCATTTTTTTCTTTAAAGGAGCTAAGACCAAAATTGTCTTGTTTAAGTATTGGTCTTCGGTTCAATATCGTATCCCCTATGTCAAAAACCACTAAACTCTGTCAAGCTTATATCATTGCGATACCCTCTTTATCTAACAATTGGTATAACTGTCCTGGGAGTTTGTAACCCAATATCGTTTCTAACTCTCTACTTATTCCTGCAATTTTATCGATATCAATACCCGTTTCATATCCCATTTGGTGGGCCATGTGGGCGGTATCTTCTGTCGCAATATTACCTGTCGCGCTTTTGATAAATGGGCATCCGCCCAAACCGCCAAAAGCGGTATCGAAAATACGTACTCCTGCTTCCGTAGCGGCATAAAAATTTGAATACCCCTTATTTTCGGTATTATGTAAATGGAGAATTACCGGAATGTCTCCCGCCTTGTCGACCACCTTTTGCATTAGCGCACCCAATAGCTTCGGATTTCCCATACCCGTAGAATCTGCCAGGGCAAGCTCATCTATTCCCATATCCAAGTGATGGTCTACCATATCCAACACATGACCTTCATCGATATGCCCTTCATAACGACATCCAAAAGCACATTGAATACCACCGCGCACGGCAATACCATTTGTTTTGGATAGCCGAACCATTTCTTTGAAAGCCTTTTTGGCTCCCTCTAGTGTTAAACGAGCATTTTTCTGGCTATGGGTATCACTTGCCGATATGGAACAGGCCAGGTGATCTAAGCCGGCATCGATACCACGTTCAACTCCCCTCAAATTAAGCACTAAACCACTGTAAACAACACCGCTTTTTTTAATCAACCGCTTACAAACGGTCTCTGCATCGGCCATTTGAGGCACTAGCTTAGGATGAACAAAGGAAGCCACTTGAATACGCGTCAAACCCGCTGTAACCAAACGATCTATGTACTCCAACTTTTTTTCAGTCGGTATAATTTGTGTAAGCGTCTGAAAACCGTCTCGGAGCCCTTGCTCTTCTAGTATAATTTTGTTTACATTCATATTGCATTGTAGTCTTGCAAAATTAGTTAACTAAGTTAATTAATTTTAATGAAACGAAGCCGGTTTGTCTAAAATAATAGTTAACTTTATTAACTATTTTACAGTTGTCACGATATGAAGGTACGAAATCCAAGAACGGGTAAATACGATTATGAGTTGGTAGAGGACATTCCTGAAATGGTCCAAAAAAAAGCAAGCCAAATTCGTGCTGCCCAAGGGGCATGGCAAGCACATACGATTAAAGAACGCGTAACCGTATTGCAAGAATGGTTGGGTAGCTTTACCGAATTTCAAATAGAAATCGCCGAACAACTTGCAATCGATACCGCCAGAAAAAGAATTTCCAAAGTTGAGACGGACGGTATTATAGGTCTAATGCAAGCATGGGCTTATCGCGCACCGCAGTTATATCATCCGCCAGCAGAGCGGACTTCTGCCTCAGCAACTACCGTTCAAATCGGACAGCAATGGGTGCCTTACGGATTGGTGGGGGTTATAAGCCCTTGGAATTTCCCTTTACTTTTAGCCCTAATTGATACCATACCTGCCTTACTTGCCGGTTGTGGGGTGCTATTAAAACCAAGCGAAGTTACGCCTCGCTTTATGGATGGATTGGAAAAAAGCATATCGGCAGTGCCAGCCTTGGCGGCTGTTTTAAAGTTGGTTCGAGGCGGTGCCGAAGCCGGTAAAGCGGTAGTTCAAACGGTAGACGCTGTTTGTTTTACAGGCAGTGTCCCTACAGGTAAAATGATAGGAGCCGTGTGCGCAGCGCGTTTTATTCCTGCTTTTTTGGAATTGGGCGGTAAAGATCCGGCCATTGTACTTGAGGACGCCAATTTGGAGGTGGCAACGGATGCTGTTCTAAGAAGTTGCGCAGGTGCCACGGGCCAAGCCTGTCAATCATTGGAACGCATTTACGTACATGAAAATATATTCGCTTCTTTTGTTGAACAAATAACAAGAAAAGCCGCTGCGGTTACCCTGACCATCAACCCTCATGAAGGCCAAATAGGGCCATTGATTTTTGAAAAACAAGCGAAAAAAATTCAAGAACAGATCGATGATGCCGTAGCAAAAGGAGCCACGGTTCATACAGGCGGGAAGGTGGAAAACATAAAGGGCGGACTCTGGTGCGCGCCTACCGTACTGACCAATGTAGATCATACGATGGATGTGATGGTCGAGGAGACTTTCGGACCACTCATCCCTATTATGTCGTTCAGTACAGAAGAACAGGCCATAGAATGGGCCAATGAGAGTATTTTTGGATTGTCAGCCTCTGTTTTCTCAACGAATAGGCAAAAAGCTATTGAAATAGCTTCGCGAATCGAAGCCGGCGCTATCAGCATTAATGATGGTAGCTTGACCAATAAAGTCTATGATGCCGAAAAGAATTCTTTTAAAGAATCAGGCATTAACGGCTCTCGAATGGGCGATGCCGGTTTTCTTCGTTTCTTTAGAAAGAAAGCACTTTTAATCCAGACCGCGCATCCGGAAACGATGGCTAATTTTGAAGAAAACACGCATTAATTTTTTTGTCAACTTCTAAAATTGTTGTTATGAAAGGGGGCTCTTATGCTGTTCAGATATCTCTTTTAAACAGCTTATTGACAAGAACCGAAAAAAGACACGCCAACCTTATATAGGTTGGAGCAATTCATGAGCTTTTTCTCTGGGGCATTTTCAATCTATGAATACATCGGTATCCATTTTCTGAAACATGGCCTCCAACCCACTTGGTCCATTGAGGTTAATTCTCTTTCCTGGCCCCTCTAAACAGATTGCAATCGTTTTAAAAACATAAGGACCTTCATCTCTGAAGGCCCTTACCACTCAATAGTATTAAAATAAACTAACTCAAACTCAGAATCTATATCCTATTGTAAACAATACCCTCTTTGGGTTTTGCAGTACCGCAGTAGTTATTCTGCCAGCTCCGGTAGGATTGTTTTGTTTTTCGATCAAACTTGCATCCGTACTCTGACCACCTACAACGAGCTGTCTTGCATTGGCGCCATCAAACAGGTTTTTGATACGCATACTCAATCTAAGCTCATTTGTACCCATCGGGAAAGCATAGTAGGCGCCAAAATTATATTCAGAAATATTCGGCAGTTCAAAAAGGTTTAAAGCATCTGCGTACCCTCCTGAATACGTAAATCCGCCAAAGTCGGCACCCCATCTTTTGGCATTATAACCGATATTGATATTGTAAATAGCCGTAGGTCTGTTTTGCGCTTTTAAACCTTCGAGGTTCACACCGGCATTTACACCACTACCCACCAATTCTAGACCGAAAAGATCTCCGCTCTGATCTACAGTGGTAGCATCGGGCGTTCCATCACGGTCGGTATCTACGGTGGACAATGGAACAAAGAACTCTTCATATTGAGAGTCTTGCAAGGTCAAAGCACCTCGCACCAATAACCCTTTAAGTAGTTTAGGAGCATAGGTCGCCGAGAATTCTCCGCCGAATATTTTGTTTGATCCAGCAGGCCGTTCTATAAATTCCCCTAGATTACCATCGAATACGGTAGCCGTTCTATTATCGATTTTAGTATTAAAAACCGTGATGTCCAAGGTTAAATCCCCTAGCCCAGCTCGGTATCCTACTTCTAAGTTATTCACAACCTCATTTTCATCTGGCAAAGTGGTCGTTGCATTTATAGATCCTGGAAGAGAAAACGCTCGAACGTAGTTGGCGTATACTGCAGAAGATTCCCCAATTAAATAATTGGCCCCAATAGAATAAGAGAAATCATTGAATTTCAGCTCATTTTCAATGAAATCGCCACTAGGATTGTATTCGATTCCAGAATTTGGAATCTCCTCGGGATCATTGTTAAAACGTGACTTCAACCAATCGTATCGAAGCGCAACATTCAAACTTAATTTTTCATTGAATACCATTTCATCCCCTAGGAATATTCCAGTAGCCGACTCCCCTCTATTGGACGATGTATTTGAAATATAGGAGGTTGGTGCAGGCTGAGGGAATCCAAAAGACCCGGTACTAAATCCAAAAGAAGAACCTACTTCAGGGTTTCTAAAGTCAACACTTGAGCCATAAACGAAGTTAAGTCCCAATCTGTCTCTTTCGGCCGTACTGTAATAAACACCTCCACTAATGTTATGTTCAGCCTTATCACCTTTGATCTGTTTTGAAATTCTATGCTCTGTAATCAGTTCCACATTTTGGTTAAAAGCCTGACCATTGAAACGGTTTACAGTATCGTCTTCATTGAAGAATGTAGAAAAGTTGAACTCATTGATATCTTCATATACGAAGTTGTTATATCTAAAACGCTCGCTCCAAAACCATCCATTTCCTAAATCAATATTGAAATCAAGTCCGACATTACCACCCTTCGTAACCTCCCTATTTGCTCCGGGAGCATCTCGAATTGGTCTTCCATTGGCATCATTAGCAGGAGCCGTATTAAAGAATCCTTGTCGTACATTTAGCTCTCCAAAGGCCCTATCCAAAGGCCTTGCATCGTTAAAAAAGGTATTGGCCGGGTGCCAACCTTCTAGAATACGGTTGTTTTCGGTATCCCAAGGAGTGTCCGTAATGTTTTGAAACTGATTGTTAAAAACACTACCATACAAACGAATAGAGGATGTCTCCGAAATCAAGTAATCAAAGTTTGCACGCACTTGTGCCCCTCTGTCTTTTGCAAATTGTTCTTTTACACCTGAATCTTCCAGCACATACCCACCAATATTATAGCGTAGCTTATCACTTATAGGACCATTGAAATTAAAATCCGCTCGAAAATCGACCTCGCCTTCGAACTGGTGTCCTTCTCTTGAATTACTGCTGTATTTTGTCATCGTAAAACTGCCATGATGTTCCGTACCGCCCGTTTTGGATATGATGTTGATGGCACCTGCAGCTGCAGCCCTTCCAAAAAGTGTAGCGGCCGCCCCACGAACGACCTCAATATTTTGAACATTCTGGTCAATGCCAAAAAACTCTTGCTGGCTGCCTGATTGCGCGGCTACGGCAGAGACGGGCAAACCATCAATTAGAGTCGTTGAGTAAATTGAGCCGCCAGGAAAACCCCTTATATTAAAGCCACCTTTTCTACCCTGCGTCTCATCAATAATAACACCTGGGGTATTTTGTATCGCTTCAGTGAAAGATTCAGCTTTCAAAGTTGCCAACTCTTGTGTACCAATACTGTTAATTGCCGTGGTTGCCTGCAACTTTCGTACTGGCTTACGTGTGGAGGATACAACTACTTCGTTTAGAAGACTTACGTCTTCAACCAATTGAATATTTACGACACCATCAGACCCAACAACAGCTTGTTTACGACCGAAACCGATATAAGAAAATAGGAGTATATCGCCTTCATTGGCTTGAATACTATATGCCCCGTTTTCGTCGGTGACTACCCCAGCCGTACCGTCCTTGACCTGTACCGTTGCCCCAAAAATAGGCGCGTTGCTTTCATCTGATACTGTACCAGTTACAGTGCCCTGCGCAAAAATTCCTGCGGAACAGAGCAAAAAACTGAGTAAACAGACCAAATTCATACGTTTCTTCGTTCTCATAAAGTTTGAATTAGTGGTTTAGAATTAGTTGATTAAGTCCCATTTTATTTGGCTTGAGACCGATTATGTTTCTTTTTTTTACCATAAAACCATGTTAATTTGACACCAATATAATAATTAATTATGTTAATCATTAATTAAATTAACTAATTTTTTAAAAAAATAATAATCCACTATGTTTTACCTTATTTATATTGTAATACCCTAATAACAAGCATGGTTTAAAGAACAATCCTTTGCTATATGCATAATTACATAGCAATTCAACAAGTGATTTTATTCAAAATTATCCGTTAAAAAGCGGATATAACCTTCCAACATTTCCTCCCGTGCTTCTTGAGACACATGAGAAACCGAATAGGCAATAAAAGGTGATCGTACCCCATACCCTACCAAGCCCAAAATACCTTCATTGATGTTTCTCAAAATATTTTCTAAAGAACGCCCATGCGGCCCCTCTTTTGTATAAAAGGAAGAAGGGCTACCAGTACTAATACTCAAAAAAGCGTGCTTGCCCTTGTATTTTCCAGCGGCATAAAAACCATGATCGCCCCCGTAGGCGAAACCATAGGCCAAAATTCGATCTACCCATCCTTTCAGTATCGCGGGCATTCCAAACCACCAAAGCGGAAAATTTAGAATCAATACATCGGCTTTATCCAATGCCTCCATTTCCTCCCTTACATCGTCCTGAAAACTATGCGTCTTATGGGCATGTAATTGCTCTAGCGCATATTTGTAATACGCGCTATCCGAAGTTTGTTTGAAATCGTGCTTTCCGGCAACCGGGTTAAAACCTTTTTGATACAAATCAGAAACAGTGACCTTATCTCCTCTGCCCTTAAAATAAGCAAGCGCAGTGTTCATCATTGCTGTGGAAAAGGATTCAGGATTTTCGTGGGCATGTATTATAAGAATGTTCATAGAGAGATAATTTGCTTTAAATTTAGTTAATTATATTAATGATTAATTGAATTAACTTTTTATGTATCTTTAAGCTGGGAACAAATAAACTATTCGAATGAAACGATTTATGAGTATTGCATGTCTTGCACTGTTAATTGGGTGCGGACAAAACACCCAAACCGATAATAGTACACAACCGGAAGAAACGGCAGAAAAAGCAGTCACCCACCCTTGGGCCGACAAAGCCTCTTATCAAAATGCCCCGGAAGTTCTAAAAACATGGGTCGATGCGCGGGCAGGCACGGGCGAACCCGTGCACTGGGTTGCCGATGGCGCCGTATACGAATATCCCTCCGGAAAAAAACTCTTTGGGATGATCGGTTTTGATAGTTCTACCATCATATGGCCCGATGAGGCCGACGGAAAAATAACCCATTTAACTAGGAAGACATTTGCCTATACCGACCCGGAAACTGGTGAAGTGTTGACCGAGTATAACGGCCAAGCGGTCACTCCAATCGCTTATCCGTACCAAATGATCACCTACCGCCTTGAAAACAATCGAATTTATGGAGATGTGGAACAAGGTGTTGGCGAACGGGTACAAGAAATCAAATCAAAAGATGGGATTCCGTACCGGCAAATGGGAAGCGGTTACATTTTTAATGCCTCTGTATTTCTTGATTTCCCCTTGCCGACCGGAAAGCAATACCAAGCTTGGGAAAACTATGATTTCTTTATTCAACCTGAGGGCAGCGTTGATGAACCGCACCAAATGGGATGGCAACGTTATGGCGCTTTACCACCATGGGCCGGTATGCCCGATACGAAGTCAATCATTCAACTACACTCTTGGCGTGTAGAAGGTCATGATGAATTTCCTGAAAAACTACTGGCATGGGCAAAAGAGCATAAACCTAAGTGGTTGAACCCGCCTAAGGATATAGCCGAAGTTCGGGCACTTCAGAAGGGTGAAGCTGGTGATGGCTGGGGAAGGTAATTTCTAAAGTGCAAGTGCAAGAATCAAGCGCAAACACAAATGTCAAATTCAAGGTTTGGGTTTGAGGTTTGAGGTTTGAGGTTTGAGGTTTGAGGTTTGAGGTTTGAGGAAAAAATAAATTCAAATACAAATGTCAAACTCAAATACCAACTCATAATCTTTATTAACTACCGATTACCAATACTGATTACTGATTACTGATTACTGAATACTGAATACCGATTACTCATTACTATCCACTGTGCACTGATAATTGTTATAGTCTTTCAACGTTCGCCCGATAGGAGATAGCACGAAAGAGTACTTTGTTTTCCATACAAGGCTATTTTACGCACCCTGTTTTAAAAATTCCTGGCTTCTCCACTGAAATTCCAATCCAAATTACAGTTTTACAGCGCATTTTTCTCAAAATAAATTTAGTTAATACTATTAATGATTAATTAAATTAACTAATTTTAAGTACATTAGTACAGTCTTAACAGAACAATTGCGCTACTATGAATGATATAGCTACTCAAACCTCAGAGGATTGGAAACTTGAACTACACGAATGGTTGGCTTCTATGGAAGAGGTGATTCAGGACCAAGGTGATAAACGTGCCGCCGATTTAATTCGGGAACTAAGGGCTCTGGCGATTCGCAAAGGGGTGATGCTTGGTGGAGAAGCCTTGAATTCCCCCTACATCAATACCATCAATGCCAAACATCAACCCCCCTACCCGGGAAATACAGTATTGGAAACCAAGATAGAGAATATTAATCGTTGGAATGCCATGGCGATGGTTTTACAAGGGTATGATAGTGGCGAAGGAGTTGGAGGTCATATTGCCACCTATGCTTCCGCAGCCAGCATGTACGAGGTAGGTTTTAATCATTTCTTTCGAAAAAAATCGGCGGAGTACGGGGGAGATTTGGTCTCTTTGCAACCGCATGCCGCTCCAGGGGTCTACGCACGTGCTTTGCTGGAAGGACGGTTGACGGAAGCCAACTTGAAAAATTTTAGACGTGAATTGAAATCTGAAGGTGGGCTACCCTCCTACCCACATCCAAGGCGTTTACCCGAATTTTGGGAAATTCCATCGGCTTCCATGGGGCTGATCGGTGTGAGTGCCATCTACCAAGCACGTTTCAAGAAATACCTTGAAAACCGAGGGTTAAAAGAAAACAAAGGCGGCAAAATCTGGGCATTCGTCGGAGACGGCGAAATGGACGAGCCTGAAACCTTGGGAACCTTAAACATTGCCGTTCGCGAGGAACTGGATAATTTGGTATTGGTCGTGAACTGCAACCTACAGCGTTTGGATGGTCCCGTTCGCGGGAACGGAAAGGTAATCCAGGAACTGGAACGCAGTTTCTTAGGGGCCGGTTGGAATGTCACAAAGGTCATTTGGGGCAGCGAATGGGACGCGCTTTTGGAACGAGATCAAAAGGGTATTTTGGTCGACCGAATGAACAAAGCCCTCGATGGTGATTATCAGCTATATTCGGTACTCCCAGGAGATGAAGTACGGCGCCATTGGGTCAAGGATAACCCGGAATTGGAACAGTTGATGCATTCGCTCTCAGATGAAGAGATCCGAACCATCAAACGGGGTGGCCATGATTACAAAAAAATATATGCGGCCTTTGATAAAGCCGCCAAACCGAATGGCAAGCCAAGTGTAATTTTAATGAAAACGCTTAAAGGCTATGGTATGGGCGGGTCCGGTGAAGGCAAGAACACGACCCATCAAAAGAAAAACATGAATGCTGAAGAGCGTATTGCAGCGGCGAAACGCTTTGGAATTCCACTGAGCGAAGAAGATGCGGCCAAAGCCAAATTTTATGTTCCGGCTTCCGATAGTCCGGAGATACAGTACATGCAAGAGCGCAGACTGGCCCTTGGTGGCTATTTACCGGAAAGGAAAGATGAAAGTCCGGTTCTAAAAACACCCGGAGATGATCTTTGGGGGGAGTTTTATACCGGTACGGAAGAACGCTCGGTGTCTACGACCATGGTATTGGTACGCATTGTCACTAAACTCTTGCGCCAAGAGGGCATTAAAAAGTATGTGGTGCCGATTATTCCGGACGAGGCAAGAACGTTCGGTTTAGACGGACTTTTCCGTTATGCGGGCATCTATCAACCGAAAGGGCAATTGTACAAGCCTGTAGACGCCGATAGCATATCGTACTACAGGGAGAGTGTTGACGGGCAAATCCTCCAAGAGGGTATTTGCGAAGCAGGGGCCATCGCATCCTTTATGGCGGCCGGTTCTGCCTATTCGATGCACGGTTTGCCCATGATTCCCTTTTATGTATTCTACTCTATTTTTGGTTTTCAGCGCGTGGGCGATATGATTTGGGCCTGTGGCGATATGATGTGCAAAGGGTTCTTAATAGGCGGTACATCGGGCAGGACTACCTTGAACGGCGAAGGAGTACAACACCAAGATGGGCATTCCCATATTCTATCGAGCATCGTTCCGAATATGAAAAGCTACGACCCTTCGTTTGCGTACGAATTGGCCTTGATCGTCAAAGACGGTATCCACCGAATGTATGAATTACAGGAGAAAATCTTCTACTATATAACCGTGACCAATGAGAACTACCCAATGCCTATTATGCCCGAGGGCGTGGAAGAGGGGGTCATCAAAGGAATGTATCGGTATGAGAAATCCACCAAAAAAACAAAAAATAACAGAAAAGCGCACCTGATGGGAAGCGGTTCGATCATGATACAAGTCATTGAAGCAAAGAAAATCCTGGAGGAATTGGGTATCACTACCGATATATGGAGCGTCACCAGCTATACAGAACTACAGCGTGATGCGCAAAATGTGGAACGGGAGCAGTTACTGTCAGCAGACGGGGAACGGCCCAAGGCATATGTTGAAGCACTATTGGAAAAAGAAACGGGAGTATTCGTTTCCGTATCCGACTATGTAAAACAATGGGCGCATGGTATTTCCAAATGGATGCCCAAAGCCTATCATGTCTTAGGTACCGACGGCTACGGCCTTAGTGAGGCCCGAAGTGATTTAAGGGATTATTTTGAAATAAGCCCAAAATACATTGCGTTGGCAGCGCTTCAATTACTGCGAAAAGAAGATGTCGCCACGGCAAAAGAAGTGAGCGATTTTATCAAAAAATATCAAATAGATCGCACGAAAGTGAATCCGGCAAACGAATAGCGAACGATTTTAATCCAAATAAAATGACCGAGTTAAAATTACCCGAATTGGGAGAAGGCATTGAAAGTGGTACCGTAATCACGATTATGGTCAGTGTTGGCGACACTGTCAAAATGGAGCAATCTTTATTGGAAGTTGAGACGGATAAGGTCGTTGTAGAAATACCTTGTGATGCCGAGGGGGTCGTTACCGAAATTTTGGTAAACACTGGGGACCAGGTATCTCGTGGCATGCCCATACTTCGTTTAGAGGGTAGCACTGTCCCGGCAGAGCGTATCTCGTCAAAAAAACAGGGGGCAACTGCCGAACCGATTTCGATGACGGTGGTAAAGGAACCCGATACGGCCGCAGCAGCAATACCAAAAACTTCTTTAACAAGACCATCTCTCTCTGAAGTAACCTTGCCTTCTCTCGGAGAAGGCATCGAGAAAGGTACCATTATCGCTGTTCATATCGCAGTAGGTGACACCATTGTCGCCGAACAAACCCTCATCGAAGTGGAGACCGATAAAGTGGTGGTAGAAGTACCGGCAGATTTCGGAGGGACCATCACCAAGGTTTTGGTGAAGGTTGGCGATGAAATTCAGGAAGGGGCACCGATCGCCTCCTTAAAAAGTAATCTGATTGAGACAGCTCCTCCAATTCCTGAGACAAATCACATAGAAACACCTCCAGAGGAGATTCAAAAAACTGAAACCGTTCAAAAAATAGAAGAAATCCGAACTGCGAAAAAGCCAATACGCAACGGAAAATTCAGGGCATCCCCCTTGGCGAAAAAAATAGCCCGTGAAATAGGGATTGATATCGCTACAATGCCGCTGAGCATAAATAGCAATCGAATTTCCGTGAAAGATGTAAAGAACCATGCAAAAGCACTGAACCAACAGCGATCTGTGAGTGGCGGGAGCATGCCAATGGCTATTTTACCCGATTTAGGCAAGTGGGGCAACATCCGTAGTGAAGCTATGACAGGAATCATGCAAGCTACCAGCAAAAATATGACCACCTCTTGGAGCCAAATTCCACATGCGTGGCTACAGGAGAAAGTGGATATTACCTACTTGGAACAACAACGGCAAGCCCACAAGGCAACATTTAAAGAAAAAGGAAGCGCATTGACCATTACCGGAATTTTGGTAAAAGTGGTCGCCAAAGCGCTAGAAGATTTCCCTATTTTCAATGCCAGTATCGATATCCAAAACGCAGCCATTGTATACAAGGACTATATCAACGTTGGCGTTGCGGTAGATAGTGACCGCGGCTTAATGGTACCTGTGCTGAAAAACACCGACCAAAAGAACATTACAGAAATTGCCTTTGAGTTGGGAGCCCTAGCGGCAAAAGTAAAAGACAGGAAAATAGCCATGACCGAACTGGACGGGGCTACCTTCACCATATCCAATTTAGGAGGTATTGGCACAAGTGCTATATTCCCACTGGTCAGTTTTCCACAGGTCGCCATTTTAGGGGTGGCCGGAAGTCAGACCGAGGCAATATATATAAACGGTCAATTTCAACCCAGACTAATGATGCCCTTGACCATTGGGTTTGATCACCGCGTTATCAATGGTGCCGATGCCGCTCGTTTTTTAAAACATATTAAAACGTTGTTGGAAGATTGGTTTGTGTGGAATTTATAGTACCCCGTTAAAAACCACTATGAATATGTATCTATTTCTAAAACTACTACACCTGTTACTGTTCGCTTTTTGGCTCGGTACCGATATGGGCACTTACTACTCTAGCAAATTCGTGGTAAACCCAAAATTGACCCCTGGGCAACGCACAACGGCCCTACATATATTACTAGGGTGCGATTTAGGTCCGCGTGTGGCAATGCCATTGGTAACACCGACCGGTTTGCATATGGCGAGTTTAATGGGTATTGCCAAAGTCAGCACTGTTGGGTTGGCCAGTATTTGGACCATCAGTATTCTTTGGTTGGTGTTGGTTTTAGCGGCTCACTTTAGTAAGAACGAACCCTTGAAAAAAAAGTTGAAAACTATTGATTTTTGGATTCGTCCCATACTGGTAATCGGTATAGGAGCTGTGGCCATCTACAATCTGATATACCCAACCCATTTGATGGCACCATTTCTAAATTACAAATTGTTGGTGCTTTCCGGATTGATATTGTGTGGTCTGGGAATTCGACGGCAATTAGCCAAATTCACCCCCGCGTTTGTGGCCTTGGTAAGTGGAAATGAAACCGCGGAGACCAATGACATTCTAAAGAAAAGAATGGACAATTGTCTGCCATACGTATATGGCATTTGGACAGGGACCATTGCATGTGCCGCCCTGGGCCTTCACTTGATAGGATGATATGAAACACAAGACCATAAGAGGGTATATTCGCTATACGAGCAAAAAACCGGAACGTCTGGACCAAGAACGGGGACGGGAATTTTTTACCCTCACAACGCAAGCAGATCATACATTGGTAATGCAGGCGCATTGTGAAATAGACGACGAACCCAACGTTATACGAGATGTAGTACATGCCATGCATTTAGATGGCTCCCCAATCGATTGCAATGTGCGGCTAACGGTGGGAGACCAATATGAAGGTTCGGGCTGGTTTCGCTTTGAAGAGGACCTTGCTACCTGCGAAATGCACAATCGAAAAGACGGGCGGATCTCACAGCGGATCAGCACAAAAGGAACCATCCCTTGGTTGCAATCGCATCCCATCGTGGGGGATGGTTTGTTGATGAAACTATACGACCTCTCAAAGGGAGTAGGGAAACAAATGATCAAAGATTTTATGTTGACCTCACCGGATCATCGCGGCGCTACAGGTCCCATGCTCTTCAAAATGGCCCAGATGAGCATTGAATACTTGGGGGAAGAACAAATTACTATTGCCGCAGGATCCTTTAAAGCGAGGCATTTTGCGGTGGGCGATACCGCTGGCAGTCTGTTGGAAGAACATCCGCCCTATCATGTTTGGGTAACCGCAGACGACGATTACCTATTCCTAAAGGCAGGGGCCGCAGGGTATATGCAAACCCATTACGAACTAGAAAGTGTTTCCTATTTTAAGTAAATAACCAAGTATGAAATCATTATTAACGCTAACGACCCTTTTGTTATTTTTAATCAGTAATGCGCAAGACACCTTCTCCATTGTTGATTATTATCCGATAGCGGATCAAAACGAATGGCGTTATACCGCTCCGGAAAATTGGAAAGAGGGCGACTATATTTCAAAAATTGAAGCAGACACTTCAAACTTCTTCCACTATTTTGAGGGAACGGCAGTATCGCGTGTTCCGAATGCAAAATCGTTTAAGCATTATGACGCGACCAAAGCCGCTAAGTTGTTGCAGCTAAACGAAAATGGTATCTACTATGTAGGGGAAGTATTTTCAGGGAATGAAAGTTACGTACTGTTCGATACTCCCATTTTATGGTTCCCCATGCAGTTTCACTCAGATTTTTCTATGGATGAAACCCGAGGTTTTACGCGCTACTATAACAATGGAAACCAAACCAAAGGAACCTTCAAAATAGCACAAAACCTTGCCTCAATCGAAGATGCGACCGTTAGCGCAGGCAGTTATAAAGACGCCCTTGCCTTTGCCTTTGAGACTTATTGGGATTTTGGAAAAGGTTCGGAAGCACGCTCTATCAATACCTACCACCATGCCAAGGGTGTAGGCGTAATAAAAGCATCCGCCCGTTTTATTGTGATGCAAAACAAAAAAGAACTCATCAATCGGTTGATCGAAACGGATATGAAAACCTATGCCCTACATTAACTTGCCCGCTATAGCCGTACCACCACCTTACCACAACTGTTTCCTCCCAGTAGGTATCGGGAAGCATCTGCTATCGATTCAATACCCTCGAAAGCGGTCGGGTCCACTTTTACCTTCAACACCCCTTTTTGGTACTGATCAAATAGATAGGCCCTTCCTTCCGGCTGTTGTTCCCGAAATAGATGGTTCATAAAACAGCGTACGGAGGCTCCCTTCCAATAGATACTTTCATAGACCCTGGATGCGGTAATTTGTTCAAATTGGGGTGCCGAAAGTTCAGTGGCCAAACCGCTTACGACAAGGCGGCCAAGCGGCGCTAAATTTCCCAAAAATGCATCGAACATATGCCGACCGACCGAGTCAAAACCAACATCGATCTTATTCGCATACTCATCGCGCAATACCTCGGAGATATCTTCTTCACGATAGTTGACAATGCGGTCACAGACATCCAAACTTTGTAACAATCGTACTTTTTCCGGTTTGCCACAAATAGCAACTACATGGCATTTTTTCTGCTTTGCCAATTGCACCACAATATGCCCCAAACCGCCTGCAGCTGCCGAAACAACAATGGTTTCCCCTTCTTTTAATTCCGCCGTATTTTTCAATGCCAAATAGGCGGATACCCCTGTAGGGTTCAACGTCAGGTAAGCAGCCGTTGCTTCCGGAATTTTAATAGCATCATCCGCTTCAATGAGTTGGTACTCTTGATAGGCCGTACCTACTCTTACCGTTGAAACCGCTTGGCCCATTTGTACGTCTTTGACCTTGTTTCCCATAGCCACTACTTCCCCGACCGCTTCTACCCCAAAAACGTAGGGAAACCGTACATTGATATAGGGGACGCGTCCTCGATACAGCTCGCGATCATACAATGCGTTGATTCCTATACAAGTGTTCTTTATCAAAAGCTGCGAATCTCCTGGAATCGGCACGTCGGTTTCGACGATACGGGTCGCCACTTGAAGGGTTTCCGAAAATTTCGAAATGACCAGTTGCTTATTCATCCTCCGCACCTTTTAAAACGAACAAGGCATCGGCCAGTTCTTCGTTTACTTCAAAATCAGTCCAAAAAACCTCATTGGCCAGGGTACCGTCATAGAACAATTCCACGCGACCCGATTGCAACCAGGAATATTCTTCTTTTGAAAAGAATTCGGAGTATTCGCGATGATGCCACCCGCGTGGGGTTTGAAATGCTACTTTTACGATTTTAAAATCTTCTTTATCAATCCCGAAAAAGGTCTCGCCCTTATTGGGGTCTACTACTTTTATCGTATATGCTGGCCTTGTTTTGACCGTGTCGTCTGCTACCAATTTTAGCGTATAGCCATCATCCAAAGCATGGCGAATGGCCCCATAGCCGAAATTTGAGGACCACCGCGCATCTGCATCCGAAGGGTCTTGCTTTCCCCTAAGATCATAGGTGTTGGTACCGTCGAAGGTTACCACAAAAACGGGTATTGAGTCTTTAAAGGATTCTATGCGCACCTTTCCATTGGCGACGTGGGCATCATCTTTGGTACTTTCAAATACGCGCCACATATTATGGGTTTCATGTTTGCTCGCTTTTCCATCCCGATAAAAAACAGCATGGCCTTTCATGCTCAGACTTTTGGGTTTCTGCCAAAATGCACCGCCGGCTTTCTCATGTGCTTTTTGCATGATCTGGGCGGCGGTAAGTGTTTCTTTCTTTTTGTTCTCTTTGCAACTAAATAACAATAAGAACACGAATATGGTATATACGGTTGCTTGTTTTATCATCTGTTTATGTATTCGTTACAGGGGGTTGCTTTTAGGTTGATAGTGGGGCCCTTGTCAGCCACACCGAATACCAGTTTGCCATCGGCATCGGTTGCCATATCATCTAACAACAGTGCATCTCTTCGAAGAACCAGCGTTTCATTTAGGTACACCTGCGTTTCGAATCTATCGGAATAGTAGTTACAAGCGTTTTCTTTAAGATACCCTTTAAACACAGCTCCTTCTCGTTTCCAGAAAACATCACAACCCGGCTTTAGGAAAAAATCTTCCGGTTGAAGCTTAACAAATACCGCTGGATTCAAATGTCCATTTTTAAGTTTGCTCGGGTCTTTGGGGGTATAAATCCGTAACCGAATTGCCTGTTCGGTTTCATCGATCTCAAAAGCATAAATTCTTTGTCGATACAGATCATCTAAATCGTAATGTTGGGATTGCTGCGCATATAAAGTACGACCAGGAATAAAATCCAACGCTACCGAATGGAATATATGATGCGTTTGTCGGTGCCTCCTTTCTTTTGGAATATTTTCAACTGCTTCTCGATAGACTTGCCGATGGTTATCGTATTCCCCCGGAAACCATTCTAAGAGCATTTTAAGGTCTTTTTCAAGACGTTCCTCGGACACCGCCACAGTACTATCTTTTTTTACAAATGTTCGTGCATCATTCTTTACTGAATAATTCACAGCCAGGGAAGTACTAAAAAGGAGCGGGAGCAGCGGTATGTAAAGTAGTTTATGCATCATTTCATTTTTCTGGTTAAGGGGACCGGTCGTATTTTTGGAATAAAGAGCATGATGATCAAGGCGGATAATACATGTAAAAAAGCCACAATAACAAATACGGGGGAATAGGAAATGGTATCGACCAACCAGCCGATCAGCGGTGTGAACAACATGGCACCAAAGCTTCCGGCCGAACCGGAAATACCCCAAACAGATGCCGCATCTTGCTTCGGAAATAGGTCGATCGGCAGGGTAAAGAGCGATGATTGTTTGAATTGTGTTGCAAAGAGCGAGAAGCTAATTAATGCAATAGCCCAGTATGGAGATTCGATATACAAACATCCCAATACGGGAATCACCAGGAAGGCCCCGACCCAAAGCACCCATTTTCGGGAAGCATCTAATGAAAAGCCGTTCTTTATCAAGCGACTCCCTGTCCAACCGCCCGCAAAGCTTCCGACATCTGAAAGAAGAAAAGGAATCCATGCGAACATGCCTATTTCCATGAGACTAAACCCCTTTTCATCGGCCAACCAAGAAGGAAGCCAGAAAACAAAAAAATAGAACACTCCATCGGAAACAAACCGAGAAAGCGCCAGCCCCCATACCTCCTTATGTTTTAAATAATGTAGCCACGGTAATTTGTTTCGCTTCTCCGCTTCTAATTGTCCGCTCTGAATATAGATCAGTTCTTCCCCACTAACACGCGGGTGCGCATTCGGTTCATAGTAAACCCATCGCCAAAGCAGTAGCCAAAAAAATCCCAAGGCTCCCGTCACTACAAAAGCCATTTTCCATCCCACGGTAAGAATCAACCAAGCCATTAGGGGCGGGGCTATGATGGCGCCCATTCCGGGGCCCATATTCAATATGCCCACTGCCTTACTACGTTCTTCCTTCGGAAACCATTCAGAAATAGCCTTCATGGCCGCAGGGTAGTTGCCCGCTTCCCCTATTCCCAATAAAAATCGAAAAGCACCTAAACTGAACAATCCCTTACCAAAAGCATGCAGCATATTTGCAATTGACCACCATATGACGGCCAAAGAGAAGCCTTTTTTAGTTCCAAGTACATCGACCAACCTTCCTGAAACGATTTGCATAATAGCATAAGAGAGCAAGAATGCACTAACAATATACCCATATTGCTCGTTTGACAGGCCGAGGTCTTCCCGGATAACGGGAGCAGCTACCGACAATGCTTGCCGGTCTATATAGTTAATGGTGGTCGCCAAAAAAATAGTCCCGGCGATGCCCCAACGAATGTTTGTACCCTTACGCATCTGCTATGCGCCTTCAGTGACAGGTTCAGGTCCAAAAGTGCGGTACTTCCCTAAAAACAGAAGCGGTATGGATCCTAGCACAAAGGCAAAGGCGGCGTATAACAATATTTGATCATAGCTACCGGTAGCAGTAAAAGACCTGCTGAATATATACGGACCAAAACCGGCTCCGAGGGCAAAAAAGCTATAGAGCATTCCGTAAATGGTCGAATAGTACTTCATTCCAAAATATTTAGACACCAAAAAGCCAAGAATATCATACTCTACGCCTGCGGCAAACCCAAGAATACAAATTGCGACCAGTGCCATGGAATAACTTACTTCTGGCTGAAAAAGCAGGTAACAGGAAATGGCCGGTGCACATAACAAGATAAAAGAAATCAAAGGCGCCCAAAAACGATCGATCAGGTAACCGCCTATTACCCGGCCAAGTAAAACGGAATAGCCCAAAAAACTGGCAAGGATCACGGCTTGGTTGAAGTCAAACCCTTTTGAACTCAACATTTTTTCCAGATTGGGGATAGGACCGCCTATTGCAAAGGAAATAGGGATAAAGGCCAATGCCAACAACCAAAACTTCTTGTCTTTAAAAGCCTCCCCCAGACTCATCCCATAGGTTTCGGTGGTCACCAAATCCGGAAATTCTGCTTTTAAATCAGCCGCTCTTTTTGCGACTCTTTTATCATTTATATCCCGGAACCAAATAAAGGCGATGGGCAGGGCTATCAACAAAGGCAAAGCCCCCATCCCAAGATAGGCCATTTTCCAACCATAGTTTTCTATCAAATAAGAGGCATATAATTTGGCCGCAGCTCCAAAAAGACCCGTTCCCATAAGGGTTACACCAAGGGCCAAACCACGGTTCTTATGAAACCAATTGTTGACCGCTCGCGTCCATGTCATGGGCAATGTTCCCGCACCAGTAATAGAAAGCAGCGCCCAAAGTGTAAGATATAAGCCCTTGCTACCCGTATTCAACGCAAAAGCAATAAAAGTGAGTCCGAATAAAAGTACTGCGCCCAAGACCGTCTTACGTACACCGTATTTATCTGCTACCAGACCAATCAACGGACTCATAATAATGGCGGCAATGGTGAAAATCGGCAGTCCAAGCATCACATCGTCCATGCCCCAACCGAATTGTTTCGTCAGCGGAATGGCAAAAACCCCAATGGTATAAAATGGCAAGGGAGACATTCCCAATCCGATACCAATTGCAGAAGAAAGGACCACTCGCCAGCCGTGTTTAAATTCGCTTAAGTTCGAAAAATTCATAGTATATATTGTTTGTCTGGTTGGAAATTTCTTTTAAAATTAGACTCAAAACCAAGGTTTTAAGGTCTTTTTTGGTAAATTAAAATCGAAAAAATCCTTTTAAAACTATTGATTTTATTAGGATATGACCCGAAATTATTCATAAATTTAATGATTAATCACATTAATAGTTAATTAAATTAACTATTTTTAAGCATCAAAATAGAAAAGTAACCATTTTTAGTTAACAAACATGAGCAGGCCCGAATTAAAATTATTTCCGAAGCATGAAGGCATTTGGGAAGGAACATATAAAAGAATAGGAGCGGATGGCAAACTGATTGACGAATGGAAAAGTCGCCTAACCTGTGTCCTACTCCCCGACAACAAGTACCATCAGGTAAATGAATACACTTGGGAAGACGGCTTTAAAGAATGCCTCGATTTCGGTGTGTGCCCGTTCAATGAAAAAAACGAATTGATTTTTGAAAATCCCCGCCTTAGCGGTAAGGCTTGGGAAACGGGGAGAAGTGTTGTCCTAATTTGGGAATACAAACATCGCCCCGGCATGATGTTGTTCGAACAAATTGACCTTATCGGAAATGATGACCATCGCATCAGGGTTTGGAAATGGTCTGAAGGAGATACCTTCAACGGCATTACCATGATCGAAGAACGAAAGGTTTGCGGCAAAGAAGGCATTGATCCCCAGTTTTGGATCGATCTGCCAAAGAATAGAACCAACGGTCAGGCATCGAGATCCGATAGCTAACAGACCCCACAATATTAATACAACCACCAGCATATGGGAATGACCATTACAGAGAAGATTATGGCCCGCAATAGCGGCCGCGAAAAAGTAGTCCCCGGTCAATTGGTATGGACAGACGTGCATACGGTAATGACAATGGACTATTTAGGGAAAACCTGTTTTGACAAATTTAGATCCTTGGGAAAGACCGAGGTCTTTGATAAAAATCGAGTGATATGTGTATCGGACCACTTGGTTCCCCCACCCAATCAAAAGTTCGCTACCATGTTGAACGAGTGGCGAGCGGTGGTGAAGCAGCATGATATTACCAACTTCTACGACCTTGGCAGACAAGGAATCGCACATCAAATAATGGTGGAACAAGGGCATGTACTCCCAGGAAAAATAAGTATCGGAACCGACTCACATGCCAACACCTATGGTGCCGTGGGCGCCATGGGGAATGCTATTGGGGTGACTGATGCCGCCGTTGCGATGGCCACTGGCAAGGCTTGGTTTCGAATTCCCCAATCGGTTAAGTTTAATATTACCGGAACATGGCAACCATGGGTGATGGCCAAAGATCTAAGTCTTCATATCATGGGGATGATGCATTGGAACGGCCATTTGTTATATAAGGCATTGGAGTTTACCGGACCCGCGATCAAAAGCCTTAGCATGGCAGGTCGCATGACCTTGTGCAATATGACCGTCGATTTGGGGGCCAAAAATGGGATTATAGCGCCCGATGTAATTACCGAACGCTATTTGAGAAATAGGACGTCGGATGCGTGGGACATGCTCGCAAGCGATGAGGACGCAACATATGACCAAGTGTACGATATTGACATTTCCGATTTAGGGCCCACCATTGCGCTACCAGGAAAATTAGATGATACCGTACCGATCGACAAATTGATAGGCACTAAATTCAACAAAGCCTTTGTAGGCACTTGCACCAATGGGAGGCTGGAAGATTTTGCGGCAATGGCCGAGATTATGAAAGGCAAACAAGTGCATCGCGATGTAAATATGATTCTGGTACCCGCAAGCCAAACCGTTTATTTGGAAGCGTTGCGCGCAGGGTATATAGAAACCTTGGTAGAAGCAGGCGCTGCAGTTGACACCCCAAGTTGTGCCGCCTGTGCCGGCATTCATACCGGAGTGGCAGGTGATGGTGATATCGTATTAAGCGCAGGGAATCGAAATATGACCGGGCGCATGGGAAGCCGAAAGGCTGAAATCTATTTGACCTCCCCAAGCGTAGTGGCAGCCTCCTCGATACGAGGTGAAATTACCGACCCAAGAACCTTTGACATTTAGTCAAATCGCAGGTACATGAAAAGAAGAACGTTTATTCGGAATACGACAGCGGCGGGTTTGGCTTTGGGCCTTGCTCCCCTTGCATGTGCAAAGCCTTCACTTGATACTGAAATAGTGATTTTAGGAGGTGGGCTTTCTGGATTGTATCTCGCGTATCTGCTCGAAAAAGCGGGGAAAGAGTATATTCTTTTAGAAGGGAGTAATCGTTTGGGTGGCCGAATGTTTACCAGAAAGGATATCGATCGCGATGTGGGAGGAAGAGGCATTGGCGATAAATATACAGAGGTAATGAAACTCATCGAGGAGTTCAATACCGAGATGATCGACATTACGGACTATATGCGTTCCCCAACCGCTACCTATCTCGATGGACAGTTGTACGATAAATGGCCCGATCCGGCGACCAATCCAGCCTATTTACAATTTTCCGCTTTTGGAAAATCGCCTCAATTAACGGCCCTTGACCAATGGTATCAAAAACCCGAATTGGATGAGGTGTACAGCGCACTTTTAAAAAGAAACGGACTTACAGAGGCACAAATAGATTTGGCAAATATCAGCGCCAATTACAACGACATCCGAAAAACATCGGCCATTAACGCTTATCATAGTTCCGCTTTTAGAAAATTCAATGGTTCCGAACGAATCCTAAACTTCAAAGGGGGTACTGCCAATTTTATAGATGCTGTTGCCAATAGTCTTAAAAAGCAGGTCTTTACAGATAAAATGGTCACAAAAATAGCGGACCAAAACGAAAAGATAGAGGTACATTGTAAAGACGGTAGTACCTATAGTGGCAAGAAAGTAGTAAGCACATTGCCATTCTCAACCCTGCGGGATGTTCAAATGAACGGCACTTTTAACACCAATCAAAAGAAAGCCATTCAACAGCTGGACTATACCAACATTACGCAAATACACCTGGAACATTCGGAAGCGTTTTGGGAAGAAGATGGACTGCCGGTAGACATGTGGACGGATACACCCTTGGAGCGAATCATGAACATGAGTTCCTCCCCTACCGAAAAACAGTTGGCATGTTGGGTTAACGGTACCGGAACCGCATTTTTTGACACGATGAATGAAGCGGAAATTGCAGCCTATACCATTAAAAAAATCAATGAAATTCGCCCGGCCTCCAAGGGCAAAATCGAATATCTGGGCCTACAGAATTGGGGACAATATGAATATAACAAAGGGGCTTATGTTGAATTTGGTCCTGGAGAAGCGGCTTGGTTTTTAGATATGATCAAACCGGCAGGGAATATGCATTTTGCAGGAGAACATACAGCACACGAATCACGCGGTATGGAAGGGGCCGCAGAATCGGCCAAACGGGTTTTTAACGAACTAATGAACTAAACACGTATACGATGATAAAAGGAACATGTTGGGTAGCCGACGACTATGTAATGGCGTATGACATTATCATTCAAGAATATTGGACTTCGGCTATTGATGCCACTGAGAATAGCAAATGGGTAATGGCCGGGGTAAAAGAAGAATTCAATAAAGAAAATGCTTTTAAGGACCAAGGATACACATTCATAGTAGCCGCACATAACTTTGCCGGTGGGGGCAAATCGATTGAGCATGTAATTACAGGGCTCATGGGAGCCGGTATTCAAGCCGTTTTTGCCACCAGTTTTGCCCGGTTGCAATTTCGGAATGCCATTAACTACGGTTTGCCATTTGTAACCTGTGATAGCATTAGCGAAGGCTGCGATACAGGAGATGAATTGGAGTACGATCCGGAAAGTGGTATGATTCGCAACCTTACCAAAGGAACACAGTTTCAATCGGTACCAGCCGCTCCCTTTGTGGCCGAAGTTGGTGAAGCAGGGGGCTTAATGAACTACATCCGTGAAAAAATAGCGAAGAGCGAAGCGATTGAATAGGTATGACAATTCATTTTTGCATATGCTTACCGTGTTTTCAGTCTTGGTATAAAAATCCCAACAAAGGAAACTGATCGCTATAAAGCGTATCTTCATTGAAATTTTCTTAAAGTACTAAATCAAATCCTGCGATTCTGTTTATTTTTAATGATTAACTATGTTAATTATTAATTATATTAACTATTTTTAGTACATTGTACCTGTCCGGCAATCCGATACGCATCGCCGGCGAAAATCAGTTGCTTGGTTCACAAAAAAAATCTCTAATCGTATTTTTAGAACTTGAAGCACATCTATCGAGACACTATGAGAGAAAATCAACTAAAGAAGAGAATAGAGGCAGGAAAAGCCGGTTTGGGGGTAATTTCCCCGACCATTGACCCTACTATTTGCGAATATATAGGACTCCTAGGAATGGATTTCTATATGATCGACGGGGAACATGGGGCGATTACCGCTTCTGATGTAACTAATATGGTACGTGCTTGCGAATTAAGAAACACCACTCCCCTAGCCCGTATCAGAAGTGTAGACACCAAACTCATTTTACAGTATATGGATGCGGGGATCATGGGGGTTATGATGCCATCCATAGATAGGGCAGATGATGTAAAAACCTTGGTTGAAGCCATTAAATACCCACCTTTGGGAAAAAGAGGATTGGGTCCGGTACGCGCATCCGACTATATGCAAGGGCCAATGAGCCAAGCCGAGTATGTGACCTTCGCAAATGAGCAAACGCTGGTGATGCCCCAGATAGAATCTATGGAATGCGTAAAAAACCTTCCTGAACTTTGCAAAATTGAGGGGGTAGACGGTTTTATCATTGGTCCACGAGACCTTGCCATGTCCATGGGCTATTACAACGGTCCGGCACATGATGAAGTCAAGAAAGTGCTCGATGAAATTTTTGCCACGATCTTGGATTCCGGCAAATGGTTCGGAACGGTAGCGGGCAACGCTGCCGGTGCAGAGGCCCTTATTGAAAAAGGTGCCTCAATGATCATGAATTCTGTTCAGGGATTGATCAAAGCATCTGGGAATGCC